>CAYZNA010000518.1:0-2537 GCA_964478665.1 uncultured Anaerolineales bacterium | reverse complement strand
GTTCATCTCACGCGCTCCTTTCCCACCACGCCGGGCGGCCCTGCGGTTCTGTCAACGAATAGGAAGGGGAGAAACGAGTGACTCTCCGTTCCATCCGTTCGCAATCCGCTGCCGCTGTGTGGCCTGGCCTTAAGGCCTTGATCTTCCGTTGCCCCCGCCTCTGAACTGTAGTATCATCGAGCCGGAGCGAGGTGTCTCATGCGTCAGATGACAACGGCAACCTATCAAGATGGTGTCCTGAAGCCGGACCGGGCGCTGGCGATTGCCGACCGGCAGCAGGTGCTGGTGATTGTGCTGCCCCTGCCCCCGGCCCGGCCCGACCCGGCGCGGGTGGCAAGGATGGAACAACAGGCCGCGCTGTGGTTGAGCCGTCAGCCGGTCGGGGCGCTGCGCCCGCCGCTGGAGCGGGCGGCAGCCGGGGATAATGGTTCTCAATCCGCGCTGGCCGACATCCGCGCACGCGCCGGGCAGTGGAGCGAGGCCGAAATCCTGGCCGACGTGGAGGCGGCACTGTCGGAAGTAGAGATGCTTTCCCCGGATGAACGCGCCCGGCTGGACGACGAGTTGAGTGCGGCGCTGGCCGGGTGGTCGGCGCATGGCGGCTGAGTCTCGACCCCTGCGGGTGGTGATAGACACCAACATTGTTGTTCGGGGCATACTCTCCTCCAGCGGGGCCAGCGCCGCGCTGCTCGACGCAGTCTGGCGCGGGGAATGCGCCCTGATTATCTCGCGGGAGGCCCTGAACGAAATTCACCGCGTCCTGAGCCACCCCCGCTTGTAGACCGCTACGGCGTTTCTCGCCGCCGGCGCCAGCGATTGGTCACTCGCCTGTACGGTCTGGCCTTCCTCGTTCAGCCGGAAGGCCATCTGGCGCTGTGCCGTGACCCCAGAGACGACTACCTCATCGAGATGGCCCTGCTGGGGCAAGCCACTCATCTGGTCAGCGAAGACGAAGACCTGCACGGCGACCCCGATCTGGTGGAGTTTCTGCGCCGGAGCGGGGTGCAGGTAGCGCGGGCCGGCGCGCTCGTGCGCGCGCTGTCGGCAACGAAATAGACTCGTTTCTTCACCTTCTCACACCCTCCATTTCCCACCGCGCCGGGCGGACGTGCGGTTCGGTCAACGAATGGGAAGGGGAGAAACGAATGACTTTCCGTTCCATCCGCTCGTACTCCGTTGCCGTTGCGCTGCCCCTTCCACCCCGGTGATTCACGGTACTCGCATCACCTGGCGATTGGGAGTGGGGAGGGAACAAGATCGGTTGGCGGCACAGCGGCCTGAAACTCTGCCAGCGTGGCGGCGTCCAGCGCCGTTTCCAGCAGCGGTTCGAGTTGTTCCGCGCTCAGGCCGCGTAGCCGCTCCAGCAGGGAAAGGGGTAGCACCCCAAACCGCCGGGAGAGGATCCGCCGCAGGTCGGTCAGGCGTGCGCGCTGCTCGCCCTGCTGGAGGCCCTTTTCCAGGCCCTCGTCCAGTTTCTCCTGCAGCCAGTCCTCGATGAAACTCGCTTCGCGTAACATTTCGACCTCCTCTTTGAAAAAGCGCCAGAGAAACTCGCGCGCAAAGTAACGGGAACCGATGGTCACGGCGCAGGCCAGCAGGTCGGCGCGTTTGCGCGAGTCGCTTTCCTGCAAGATCAGCGCCCGCTCGCGGGCCAGCGTGGCCTCGTCCGGGGGATCGGGTTGCAGCGCGACCAGCAAAGTCCAGCCGCTCTTCCGGCAGGGCCAGTTCGATGTTTTCCGGAGTGCCGAGCAGTTGGAAGGGCTGGCCGGGAAAGGCCAGTTCCAGAAAGCGTTCCGGGTAGTTGCGCGCCAGCACTTTCAGCACGCGGTCAAACAGGTTCAGGGGTGCGGGCATGGTCGTCTCCGGCGGGTGGAGGGACAGGAGGAGTGTAGCACATTTTTCGGCGGCGGGCTGCTATTTCACCACCGCGCCGAGCATTTCCAGCCATTGCGGGTTCTCTTCGAGCGCCACGCGGGCAATGGCGATGAAATCGCTCAGCCAGTCCTCGAGCGCGTCCAGCGCGGCGTCGCGGGCCAGCGTGGCGTCCTGCGCTTCCCCGCGTTCCTTGTTCTGGGCAAGGCGGGCGGCTTCGACCGCCTGAAGTTGCGCTTGCCCGGCTTCCAGTCTGGCCGCCGTCACGCCGTATTCGCCGAGGCGCGCCAGCAGGGCCGCGTCGGCCAGCAGGGTGGCGTAGAACTGGCGGCTCTGGTCCAGCCAGCCGGAGAGCGTGCGCTTGCGGTCGCCGGTCAGGTCCAGTTTTTGCCACGCGCCGCGTTCGCCTTTGAGAGCGATGCGGGCCAGTTTGAGATAGCGCATGTAGGCGGCGTCGGCGGCCCCCCACGCGGCATTCAGGGCGTCGGTGGCGGCGAACTGCTCGCCGTATTCCACCTTTTGCCGCTGGTGCAGGCTCAGCGCGGCGGTGTACCGGTCACGGCCCTGGCTCAGGCGGCCTTCGTCGTAGCCGTACTCGGCCAGAGCCGCCAGGATGTCCGGGTCGGCGAGGGCGGCTTCGAGGGCGGCGCGGGCAACCTCCAGCC
>CAYZNA010000517.1:0-2575 GCA_964478665.1 uncultured Anaerolineales bacterium | reverse complement strand
GCGCACGGTGGCAGCCCAATCATTTGCTGTATCCGCAGGCCGCGCTCGCCTTCGACCGTTTGTGGAGCGCGTTCGGCTATCCGGGCCGAATCTTGCTCCCCCTGCAGGCGCTGGATGTTCTCACGGGCGCGGCGGGTGTCGGGCTGATGTACGCAGTTGCGGCGCGAGTCACCGGCAGTTCCCACGCGGGAGCGGCGGCGGCGGTCGGGTTGATGGCTTCGCAGGGATACTGGCTGTACGCCAGCGACGCCGAGGTAGTGGCGCTGCCGCTGGCAATCAGCCTGCTGACTTTATGGATCATTGTCGCCCATCTGTATCCGCAACCGCGCCCATTGCGCCTGGGCAGTTGGCTGGCGGTGACTGCCAGCGTGGCGTTGGGCATTCTGGTGCTGCAGACCGGGGTATTTGTTTTGCTTCCTGCCGCGCTGGGTGTGTGGGCCGTCCGTCGGGGCGGCCCTCCGTGGCCGCCCTCTGCAAAGGCGAAGCCGGTCGGGAGCGTGGCGTTGTTCCTGTTGGTGACGGCGGTCGTCGTCGGGGGTGCGTACGCGATGGTTCGCGCGACGGTGTTCGGGGAGCGAGGGCTGGCCGGCTTGCTGGCGTGGCCGGGGCAATATGCCCTCCCGCGCTCGTTTCAACTTTCGCAGTTGGCCCAAGGGCTGTACGCGGCTCTGCGCGCGCTGGCCGGCTTCTATCCACTGCGCGGCGACGTTCACACCGTGGATTTTCTGGCCTCGTCCGGCCCGTTGCCGCAGATAGCCTTCGTCGCGACGTACGGGCTTACGGGCGCGGCGGTCGCGGGCGCGCTGTTTCTGGGGTGGAAGTCGCGCGTGACGCTGCTCGTGCGACACCGAGCAATGGCAGCGATGCTGGTCCTGTGGGCGACGGGCTACGGCCTGTTCGCGTTGTACTGGCAGCCGGGCGATGTGCAATTCTGGAGTCCCGTGCTGGTTCCGTTCTGGTTGCTCGTGGCAATGACCTTCCGGGCGCTGCCGCGCTGGCGAGCGGCGATCAGCCTGGCGGTATCCGCGCTCGCCGTCTCCAACTTCCTGCAAGTCGCGGTCCCGAACACGTTCGCCAGCCGGAACCTTCCTCTGCAAGTCGCGCGCGCCGTCGCAGCGCAAACCACGCCGGCCGACCTCGTTGTGACCAGCGGCGGGGACGCGCTCTTCCTTTATATCCCGTACTTCGCCCGGAGACAGACGCTGGCATTCTCGACCCTCGTTCTGCAAGCGCCGGGGCGGAACGTGGAGGCCGCGCTGGCCCGGCTGGAGCAGCTGGCAGGGGAGACGCAGTCGGCAGGAGGGCGGACGGTTCTGGTGGGGGGGGGGAGCGGCGGGACAACGCGCTGGGCCGATTTGCAGGAGTTGGGGATTCGCCCGGAGGACTTCTCCTCCCTTCGCACACGCCCGGCGGGGGACGCGGCGGGAGTGGAAGTGGTCGAGGTTCTTCCATAGTATAATCTCCCCCACGGGGAAAGCAGGGGCCTCATATGGAATTCCAGCAGTATTTCGATGTGTTTCGCAAGTGGCTCTGGCTGATCGTGCTGGCCACGCTCATCGCGGCGGGTTCCAGCCTGACCGCCAGTTATCTGGCCGTGCCGGTGTACCGCACGAAGACCACCGTCATCATCAGCCAGGTGATTCAGCAGGCCAACCCGGACCCGCAGGCCTTCTACGCCAGCCAACAGTTGGCGCAGACGTACGCCGACCTCGTGCGGCGCGAGCCGATTCTCTCTGCCACCGTGGCCGCCCTCGGCCTGCCGCAGGATTGGGCCTCCTTGCGCGGCCAGATTTCCGTGGCGCCGGTGGCCGGCACGCAGTTGATGGAAATCAGCGTGGTGGACACCTCGCCTCTGCGCGCCAAAGCCATCGCGGATGAACTGGGCCGCCAGTTGATTCTGCAAAGCCCCACCAACACCGACAGCAAAACCCAGGAGCGCATTGCCTTCGCCGAGGCGCAGTTGCCGGAACTGGAATCGAAAATCAAAACGGCGCAGGCCGAAGTGGAGGCGCTCGACGACGAAATCAGCCGGGCCACCAGCGCGCGCCAGATTCAGGACGCCCAACAGCAGCAGGCGGTGCTGAACGCGCAAATCAATCAGTGGCGGGCGACCTATGGCCAACTGTTGGTCTCGCTCCAGCAGGGCAGCACCAACTACATCAGCATCGTGGAGCCGGCCGCCGTGCCCTACATTCCCATCAGCCCGCGCACCGGGTTGAACGTGATGCTGGCCAGCGCCATCGGCCTGAGCCTGTCACTGGGCGCGGCGTTCCTCATCGAGTATCTGGACGACACCGTGAAGACGCCGGAGCAGGTTCAGGCTGTGCTCAAAGTGCCCACGCTCACGGCCATCGGAAGAATTCACGGCGAAGCGTATGCCGAGAAACTGGTAGCGGTTCACGAGCCGCGTTCGCCGCTCACTGAGGCGTACCGGCAGTTGCGCACGAATCTGCAATTCTCCGCCCTGGACATTAACCTGAAGTCGGTTCTGCTCACCAGCCCCGGCCCGATGGAGGGCAAGAGCGTCAACGCCGCCAATCTGGCGGTGGTGCTGGCTCAGGCAGGCATGTCGGTG
>CAYZNA010000516.1:0-2576 GCA_964478665.1 uncultured Anaerolineales bacterium | reverse complement strand
CCCACTCCGACGGGCTTTGCACTTCCTGGGGTTGACAACATGCTGACAGCATCGCGCTCCTACGCCGGCAGCGGTCCGATATACCGGCCGGCGCCGCTCCCAGCGGGCATGACCAACCCGTAAACCGCGCCGCCAACGGAGACCACCCTGCCCACGCTTACGCCAACACCTGGCTAATATGCTACAATCCTGCCGAGCCAGGAGGCGCGCCGATGACTACACTCTCTTACACCCAGGACAATCTGCCCACACCGCAAGAATTCCAGCGTCAGTTGGCTGAGGCCGTGGCGCGGAGTAATCCGCTGGATGAACTGCTGGAATTGTCCGCCGAACTGCGGGACCTTGAACGCGCCCATAGAATGACCTCGCCGGAGTTCTTCGGCAAATATCAGCGGGGGGAGATGGGCGACGACGAAGACGTGATCGAGTGGGCCGGCCTGTATGAGACATTTCTAGAACTAAGAAGGCGTCTGGAGCTTGTACTTATGCAACAGGCCATCTGGAGTGCTCCCCTCATGCCAGCGATGACTTGAAATGTACCAGTACCTCTCGCGTCTGACAACTACGCTTCTCAGCCGTCGGGACATTGGCATAGAGCAACTGACAACTGAGCGTTCCGATTTTCGAGGCAAGCTTGCCGGACGTCTGCGCTTCTACGACGGCTCCTGCTTGATCTTTGCCGAGCGCATCATCAGGACTGATAACCGCATTACAAAGCTGGAGTACCGCTATCACTACCAGCGTGACGATGGCACGCTGATCTTTCGATATGATAGCTCTCCCCACTACCCCAACCTGGCTACCCACCCGCACCACAAGCATGTTGGCGATCAGGTCATTGCTGCCCGACCTCCCGACCTGTCGGACGTCCTGCGCGAGATAGACGCCCTCATCTATCCGCAGAGCACGTAACCATCCGCTTCTCCTGCTCTTCCCCGACTTCCGCCGCTATGTGGTCCTCCCTCCCCCTCCCGTGGCAACTCTGCCTTGAAGAAGCGTGGGCCGCCTACTGCGCCGGCTGCGTGCCCATCGGCGCGGTGGTGGCCGGACCGGATGGCAGCATCCTTTCCCGCGGCCGCAACCACATCTACGACGACGAAGGCCTGATCCACCGCCACGAACTGGCCCACGCCGAACTGAACGCCCTGCTGAAGTTCGACAGAAACGGCGCGAACGCCCACCAGTGCGCCCTCTATACCAGCATGGAGCCGTGCCCGCTGTGCATGGGCGCGTTCTACATGTCCGGCATTCGCCGCCTGCACTATGCCGCCCGCGACCCCCTGGCCGGCAGCGTGAACCTGCTGGGAACCACGCGCTACCTCAGCCGCAAACCCATCCGTGCCTTCGGCCCGGAGGACCCCGACCTGGAGGACCTCTCCATTGCCCTCGTCGCCGAATTCATCTACCACGAGGGCGGCGAAGAGCGCGCCGACGCCCTGCTGGACATCTGGGCCGCCGTCCTCCCGCGCGGGGTAGCCCTCGGTCGCCACCTGTGGCGCTCCGGCCTGCTCCTCCGTCTGTGCGATTCCCACCTCCCCGCCGCCGAACTGCCCAATCACCTCCTCCCCCTCCTCCCCTGATTCCCTCCTCCCTCCGCAATCCGCAATCTGAAATCTGAAATCCCCATGTCCCCAGTCACCCGCATCCTCTGGCTGGTCCTCGGCCTCAACCTGCCCGTCACCGCCGTCAAACTCGCCATTGGCTTCAGCACGGGCGCGCTGGCAGTGGTGGCGGACGGCTTTCACTCACTGGTGGACTCGTCGTCCAACCTCGTGGGGCTGGCCGGGGTGTGGGCGGCCGCCCGCCCGGTGGACGCCAACCATCCCTACGGCCACCGGCGCTTCGAGACCATGGCCACGCTGAGCATTGGCGTGCTGCTGCTGGCCGCCGCGTGGGAAATCCTGCGCGCCATCGTCGAGCGGCTGACCGGCGGGCCGCCGCCTGAGATCACCCCCACAACGCTGCTGGTGGTGGCGCTCACCCTGCCAGTCAACCTCGCCATTGTGGCCTTTGAGACCCGCGCCGGCCGCCGCCTCAACAGCCAGATTCTGCTGGCCGATGCCACTCACACCCGCACCGACGTGTACGTCACCCTCGGCGTGCTGGCCTCGCTGCTTGGCGCCTTGCTCGGGCTGGCGTGGCTGGACATGGTAGTGGCCGCCGTCGTGGTGGGGGTGATCGTGCGGGCCGCATGGCACATCCTGCGCGCCGCCGCGCTGGTGCTGACCGACTCGGCCGCCGCCGACCCGGAGGCGGTGGCCCGCATTGCGCTGGACGTGCCGGGCGTGCGCTATGTGCACAGGGTGCGCTCGCGCGGCGCCACCGACGACGTTCACCTCGATCTGCACGTCAAAGTCAACCCGGCCATAACCACCACCCAGGCGCACAGCATCGCCAGCGAGGTGGAGCGCCGCATCCTCACCGAGTTGCCGCGCCTGCGCCGGGTAGTGGTACACGTCGAACCGCCCGAGTAAACGCCCGCAGGCGGGGCATCCCCGTGCGCACCACTTGCGCAGGAATGACCGGCATGGGGATGCCGGTCCTGCGGTCGGTATGCCCCGGGTGCATTTCCCTTT
>CAYZNA010000515.1:0-2580 GCA_964478665.1 uncultured Anaerolineales bacterium | reverse complement strand
GATGCCAGCCCTGCGGTCCCGCAGGGGGCGCAGCCCGATGGCTGGCATGGGGATGCCAGCCCTGCGGTCCCGCAGGGGGCGCAGCCCGATGCGCCCCGTTGGCGTTGGGGCGGAAGAGCTGGTGGGGCGGTGGGTTAGCGGCCGGTGAATTGCGGTTTGCGTTTCTCGCGGAAGGCGCGCAGGCCCTCGTGGTGGTCCTCGGTCTTGAGCAGGATGCTCTGGGCCAGGCCTTCCATTACGATGCCGGAGGTCTGGTCCACGTTGGCGATGGTGTTGAGCAACCGCTTGGCCATGCCCAGCGACTGCGGGGCGCGCTTGAGCAACATGCGGGCGTATTCGTGGGTCTGGGACAGCAGTTGTTCGTCCGGGACCACGCGGTTGACCAGCCCGATGGTCAGGGCCTCTTGCGCCGGGACCAGTTGCCCGGCGAAGATCAGCTCCCTGGCCTTTGCTACGCCCACCAGCCGGGAGAAGCGCGCGCAGCCGCCGATGCCGGGGATCAGGCCGATGTAGTTCTCGCGGAAGCCCATGGCGGCGCTCTGGCCGGCAAAGCGCACGTCGCAGGCCAGGGCCAGCTCCAGCCCGCCGCCGGTGGCCGTGCCGTTGATGGCGGCGATCACCGGCTTTTCCAGCATCTCCAGATCTTCGAAGAACCGGATCAGCCGGCGGCTGTTGGCGCGGAACTCGGGCGTCAGCCAGTCGTGCTCAAAGTGGCTGATGTCGCCGCCGGAGGAGAAGGCCCGCCCGGCGCCGGTGAACACTACCACGCGAATCTCACTGTCGAAAGCCAACCGCTCGGAGAGCGCGGCGAAGTCGTGGCGCATGTCCATGTCAATGGCGTTGAGCGCCTCCGGCCGGTTGAGGGTGATGGAGGCGATGCCCTCTTGCAGGTTGAATAACAGAGTCTTGAAGTCCATACTTTCCTCGATTGGCAAGACCATCACTGCAGATCAACGCAGTGCATCTCGTGTATAATCCTTGAACAGAGCTACTCTTTTGAAGGCATTTCCCGGAGCAGCCCATGGCCACTCTTTCTCCCGAACACCTCCGACTCAGCTACCAGCAAGTGTTGCAGGCCGCCCTGAAATTGCCGGCGGCGGAACGGCTCAGACTGCGCGCGCAACTTTCAGAGCCGACGAAGGTGTGCCTTGTAGGCCCTACCGTCACACCATCTGCCATCCGCCGGGGGCGCCGGCTGGCCAAAATGATCCGGGCGGAGTTGGCTGACTCCCTGCCAGAGGGCGAGTCGTTGGAGCAAGTGATGTCTCGCTTGCGGGGCAGCGCATGGTCGTAATTGACACCGACGTCTTGCTACTGGCCTTTGCCTTTCAGCGCGACGCGCGCCAACCCGCAAACACAGCTTTCCTGGACCGTGTCCGGTCTGCCACGCCTGCTACTACCATCTACAACCTCATGGAAATCCTCGGCCAGCTTTCGTTCAACCTGTCGCCGGAGCGACTTGATTCGTGGGAATCTTGGCTCGTCGATGCTTACCAGTTAACGGTGATCTGGCCGGTGGACCCAGACGCGCAACTGGCGGGTTCCTTCTTCCGTGAAGAGATATTCGTCAGGCCGTATGCCAGGTTCCGCGCTCATCGGATGGCTTTCACGGATGCGCTGGTGCTCGGTGTGGCGGAGCGTACTCCTGGAGTCACACAAGTCGTCACGTGGAACGCGCGCCACTTCAAGGCCAAATCTGCGCTCACGGTGTTGACGCCAGAGGAGTATCTGGCCCTCTCGCACTGAGCGGGCACGCCCGGAGCGCTCCCGGCGCTAGATTAGCTTTCGGGGACCTCCTCATGCCAGCGCACGGCCTCAAATACGGTGTGGCAGTTGTTGCAGTAATACTGCGAGCTCATCAGTTGCTGGCCGAACAGGGCGATCATCTCGGTGTCGGTGGAACCGCAAAAGGCGCAGGCGACGCCACCCGGGCCGGAGGCCGGCCGGGTGGGGGGAGCGGCCTCCACCGCGAGGGTAGGGGTGGGGCGCTCAGCCACCGGTTCGCCCCCGCCGGGCGGCCTCCCAACCGGTCCAGTCCGCCGGGGAGGGGGGGATGGCAAGGCGGTGTTTTTCCAGCAGCGGGACCACCTGCCCCAGCCAGGTCCCCCGCAGGGAGTCCGGTCCGGCCGCCAGGATTCCGGCCCCCAGCAGGGTGCCAGCCACCGGGTCGTCCGGGGGGCCAAACCAGGTCCACGCCACCGGCCAGGCGCGATCCAGCGCGGCCTGCAGCCGGGCGCGGGTGGCGTCGTCTATCCCGGCCAGGCGGTCCAGCCAGCCTTCGGCGTAAATGCGGTGAAAGTGCTCCTCTTGCAGGATCTTGCCGGCGCGCCCGGCCAGCGGGGCGAAGGCCGAGTCGCGGGTGGCCGCGACCACCACGGTAAGGGCCTGATCGAGCAGCACGCCGGCGGCGATCACGTCTACCCACGAGGGGTAGGAGGCCTCCAGCAGGCCGGGGTTGAAATACCGGGCGCGGGCGAGGTCGGTTTCGCTGCTCAGTTCCAGCGGGGCGCCGGGCAGGTCGCGCAGGATGACGAACAGGCTGCGGGCGTGGCCCAACTCGTCCTGGGTCATGGCGGCGGC
>CAYZNA010000514.1:0-2599 GCA_964478665.1 uncultured Anaerolineales bacterium | reverse complement strand
AGGGGCAGGGGGATGAGAGAGGTCTGATTGGCATAGTGAGTTATGCTCCATTGCGAAGTGACCCATTACCACTTACCGCTTACAACTTACCGGTATTGGTAAGCGGTAAGGGGTGAACTGATCTCGAGAAACGCCATGACTCTCACGCCCGACCTTGTTTTGTTCATCATTCTGGCTATAGTTGCCATTGTGGCCGCGTTGGGCATGCTGTTCAGCGCCAACGCGGTTCACTCGGCGTTGTTTCTCATTTTGAACTTTGCCACGGTGGCGGTGTTGTATCTGGTGCTCAGCGCGCCGTTCAGTGCCATGGTTCAGGGGACGATTGACGCCGGGGCGATCATGGTGCTGTTTCTGTTCGGCCTCGTGTTGCTGGGCGCGGGACAACGGCGTCGCAAGGGCTCGGTGCTGCGCTGGCAGGCGCCGCTGGCCATTGTGCTGGGCGCGGTATTGCTGGCCGAGGCCGCCTACGTGCTGTTTGTGCGCGGCGCGGGTTCCGGCCAGCCGTTGCAGCCGCTGTCCGCCGGATTTGGCAGCCCGTCCGGCATCGGCGAGGTGCTCTTCCGCCAGTATTTGCTGCCGTTTGAGGTCACCTCGGTGCTGCTGCTGGTGGCCATGGTGGGGGCGATCGTCCTTTCCAGAGAGGAAGGAAGCAGGAAGTAGGAAGTAGGAAGAAGGAAGAAGGAAGAAGGAAGAAGGAAGAAGGAAGTAGGAAGAAGGAAGTAGGAAGTAGGAAGAAGGAAGAAGGAAGTAGGAAGTAGGAAGTAGGGCCAATACTGTTTAGTTAGCGGAGTCGAGGCTTCAGCCGGGGCCGCCTGAAGGCTTGACTCCGGGCTTATCTAAACAGTATTGGAAGTAGGGCCCTTCTTCCTCCTTCCTTCCTCCTTCCTGACCAGGAGTATTATGGTTCCAACTAGCTACTACATTGGCCTGAGCGCCATCTTGTTCGTCATTGGACTGGCGGGTGTGCTCACGCGGCGGAACGCGCTCATCATCTTCATGTCAGTGGAGTTGATGCTCAACTCCGCCAACCTGGCCTTTGTGGCCTTTGCGCGCGCCTTTCAGGACCTCAGCGGACAGGTGTTTGTGTTTTTCGTCATGACGGTGGCCGCGGCTGAAGTGGCGGTTGGCCTGGCCCTGATTGTGGCGATCTTCAAGACCAAACACAGCATTGACGTGGATCAGGTGAGCAATCTGAAGGGGTAACTCCCCAGACCTGTCAGGTCTGGCTCGGTGACAGCGAAGGGTTGACCTATGCACTTGAGCGAAGCAACTTCCGGGGGTGGCGGGCTGTTTGGCCTGGTACCCCTCATCGTCTTCTTCCCCATCTTTGGCCTGCTGGTCAACGCCTTCTTTGGCAAGAAGTTCAGCGAAAAGGGCGTGGGCGTGATCGCCAGCGGCGCGGCGCTGCTGGCGTTCCTCGTGGGCGTGCTGCAGTTCGTGGCCCTGCTCGGCCATCCCGAGGGCGCGGTGGTGCCTTTCCTCGACTGGATCACTATCGGGGGCGGGGACATAGCCCCGCCCCTACACGTGCCGTGGGCCTTTCAGGTGGACACCCTCTCGGTGACCATGATGCTGGTGGTGACCGGGGTGGGGTCGCTCATCACGATCTATGCCACCGGCTACATGCACGACGACGTGCGCCACAACGCCGACCCCGGCCGCTACCCGCGCTTTTTTGTGTACTTCAACCTGTTCCTCGCCTCCATGCTGGTGCTGGTCACCGGCAGCAGCTATCTGATGCTGTTTGTGGGCTGGGAACTGGTGGGGCTGTGTTCTTTCCTGCTCATCGGCTTCTGGTTCGAGAAAAGCACGCCCGGCATCGGCCCCAACGCCAGCGCCGCGAAGAAGGCCTTCGTGGTCAACCGCATCGGCGACTCTGGCTTTCTGCTGGCCATGTTTCTCATCTTCTGGACCTTCGGCTCGCTGGAGTTTGCGAAGGTCTTCCCAATGGCCGAGCACTTGGCCGGGGCCGGGGAGCACTTCGCCATTGGCGGCGTGACCCTGCCCTTCGGCCTGATCGTCACCCTGATCACCCTGTTCCTGCTGATGGGCGCCACCGGTAAATCGGCCCAGATCCCGCTCCTTGTCTGGCTGCCGGACGCCATGGCCGGCCCCACCCCGGTCTCGGCGCTGATCCACGCTGCGACGATGGTCACCGCCGGCATTTACATGATCACCCGCTCGGCGGTCCTGTTCAACCTGGCCCCGGCCTCGCAGATGACCGTGGCGCTGATCGGCGCGGGGACCGCTTTCCTCGCTGGCAGCATCGCTATCGGCCAGTTCGACATCAAGCGCGTGCTGGCCTATTCCACCATCAGCCAGCTTGGTTTTATGATCGCTGCGGTGGGGCTGGGCGGCTACGTAGCCGGGATGTTCCATCTGGTCACCCACGCCTTTTTCAAGGCGCTGTTGTTCCTCGGCGCCGGCTCGGTAATTCAGGGTGTGGAACGCGGCCATCACGAGGCCGAACACCCCGGAGGGCATGGGGCGGAGCATGCCGGAGGGAGGCCTGGGGGACACGCCGGTCAGGGGCATGGGGAACCTGCCGGACAGGGGCATGGGGCCGGGCACGCCGGACAGGGGCATGGGGCCGGGCACG
>CAYZNA010000513.1:2203-2599 GCA_964478665.1 uncultured Anaerolineales bacterium | reverse complement strand
AACGATCCTATGGCGGCGCGGCTGCCGCCAGCGCTTCCTCGAAAGTGCGTAGTGCAATCTGATTGTTGAGGTGTTTCCGAAAGGCCCCGCCTGCGAACATGCGGCCAGCCACGCCGAACTCCACGTAGCCTAAGTGCTGAACGCCGATCCATGCGGCCGCGCAGAACACGAGGATGATCAGGCCTTTGTACTGGTCCTGGGCAACTGTGCTCAGAAGGGACAAGCCCGCCGCAAGCCCGCAAGCACCGTACAGCAGCAACGCCACCCGCCGCGGCGTCAGCCCACGCGCCAGCAGACGGTGGTGAATGTGACCTGCATCCGCAGACATGATCGGCTGCCGCCGTAAAAAGCTCCGTGCGATCGCCACGCCTGTGTCGATCAGCGGGACCGCCAAGG
>CAYZNA010000513.1:0-2193 GCA_964478665.1 uncultured Anaerolineales bacterium | reverse complement strand
AACTGCGGAGCGGTGGCTCCAGGTCCGCCTTGGTCTGTTTCCGGCTTTCGCCTTCGTGCCCGTCTAGCCTGGATTTTCGCGCCAAATTCTCGTTAACAAATTGAGTGCATCCCGTGCATCGCGCATGCCCTGAGTCGGGGTTCCTCGATGGCGTGCGTTAAGTATTTGGTGAGGTAAGAGGCAGAATACATTGAGACTCCTGTGGTTAGCGTCTTGATCGCCCGCTGAATGACATGCGGATCGGTGAGCCCCGAGTGCCTGCAAATCGGTGCTATTGCCATGTCGAGCCCCAACCAGTCACCAGTTGCTATTGACATGGTGAAACATTGTATGGATAATGTGTTTTATGAAGAGTTCACCAGATCCATTAACAAAGGAGGCCCGCTTCTTCCTGGAACCCGCCTCCCCTTCCCACCGCCAATATGAGGCTCTCCGCGCCTTCTTCGTGGAGGGCATCTCTTCCCAACTCGTCGCCGAACGATTCGGCTATACGGCCGGTTCCTTCCGCGTTCTCTGCCACCACTTCCGCCGCTCGCAGCCCGATTTCTTCCGCAACCTCAAGCCCGGTCCCCGCACCCAACCCAAGAAGGACGCCGTCCGCGACCTCATCCTGGCCATGCGTAAGCGGAACCTTTCCATCTATGACATTGAGCGCTCTCTAAAAGACAACGGCACTCCCCTCAGTGGCACCGCCATCTGGGAGATCTTGCACGAAGAGGGTTTCGCTCGTCTGCCACGCCGCCAAGACGAGGAGCGCCCCGGCTCCCTGCGCCCCAGCGCCGCAGCGGTCGCCGACCGGCGTGAGTTTTCCCTGCTGCCGCGCCGCTTTCCCACCCAGTTTGGCGGCTTGTTTCTGTTCCTACCGTTCTTGGTCCGTTGCGATTTCCCCGAACTGGTAAAGAAGGCTGGCTATCCGGGGACGAAAATGATACCTGCCACCCAGGCTCTACTCTCCACTCTGGGACTTAAGCTCTCCTCCACCGAACGCAAGAGCCATGTCATGGATCTGGTCTTCGACCAGGGCTTGGCGTTGTGGGCGGGACTCAACGTCGTCCCTAAAACCACCTATTTGGCGACCTACTCGCACAGCGTTGCTCCTAAGATGAACGAGCGGTTCCGCACCGCGTGGATCGCCACCCTGGAACGCGAAAAACTGCTCGGCGGCAAGAGCTTCAATCTCGATTTCCATACGATCCCTTACTTCGGGGAAGACGAGTTCGTGGAACGCCACTACTTGTCCAAACGCAGCCGCAGCCAGAAGTCCATTCTGGTGTTTCTGGCTCAGGATGCCGACAGCCAGGTGGTCTGCTACTCCCGCGCCGATCTGCTGCGCCGCGATCAGGCCGATGCCGTTCTCGGTTTTGTCGAGTTCTGGAAGAAAAGTTACGGGCGTCTTCCTGCCGAACTGGTCTTCGATTCCCGGCTCACCACCTACGCCAATCTCAACCGCCTGAATCAGATGGGCATCACCTTCATGACCCTGCGCCGCCGGTCACCCGGCTTGGTACGCGAAATGGCCAACCTCCCACGCTCGGCTTGGCGAACCGTGCAACTCGATGTCCCCCATCGCATCTATCAGACGCCCAAGGTCGTCGACCGGCGGATCTCCCTCAGCCACTATCAGGGCCCGGTGCGTCAGATGTTCATTGCCGATCTCGGCCACCAGCAACCCACAGTTTTGCTCACCAACGACCTGCGCGCTGCCGCCGCCAAGCGCATCACTCGCTATGCCCAACGGACCTTGATCGAAAACTCCCTGGCTGACTCCGTGGACTTCTTTCACCTGGACGCCCTCAGCTCCGCCGTGCGCCTCAAGGTGGACTTCGATGTCACGCTGACCGAAGCCGCCACCGGCCTGTATCGCATGCTGGGGCGCCTGTTGCCGGGATACGAGGCGGCCAAATCCCGCCAACTGTTTCGTCATTTCCTCACTGCCCCCGCCGAAGTGGAGATCGAATCCGGCCGCGTGCAAGTGACTCTTTCTAAACGCGCCCACAATCCCCTGTTGATCAACGCCGGCCTTGGCGAGAAGGCTACTCCCATCCCATGGTGGGACAACCGGCCCCTCCAGATCTGCTTTCGCTAACACCCGGTCGCCAGCCGCACCGGCAGCCAGAATGTTAGCTCACTATTTGGCGGTAGAGTCGAGGTGTGACGCGGTGGTTTAGATGCGGCCTATCTGTTTGCCGACCC
>CAYZNA010000512.1:308-2602 GCA_964478665.1 uncultured Anaerolineales bacterium | reverse complement strand
TGACGACATATCGCCTAACGATATATTAGGCTAACTTGCCAGTGGAGTCAAGAGATGACTTGTCTCCCATCCCCTATCTCCTGGTTAAAAAAAGAGAAGCCCGGCGAACCGGGCTTCTGTCTTTACCATTCACTGATAATTCCTGCCAGCAGCGCCGTGCGCTCCGGCAGGCTGGCGACAACCACATGCTCCCGCTCCGAATGTGCGCCGTTGCCCAGCGCCCCCAAGCCATCCAGCACCGGGACCCCCAGCGGGGCTACGAAGTTGGCGTCCGAACCGCCCCCGGTTCCTCCCTCTCCGATTTTCAGCCCCAGGTTTGCCGCAATCGCCTGCGCTTTTTTGAAGGTGGCAATCATCCGCTCGTCGCGCGGCATGGGCGGGCGGTTGAGGCCGCCCTTCACCTCGAGCGAGGTGCCCTGGAGCACTGGCTTGAGCGACTGCATCCAATGCGTGATGCGTTCTGCTTCTTCCGGCGTCATGACGCGCATGTCCACGTGCACCCGCGCCTCGTCCGGCACCACGTTGGAGCGCGAGCCGCCGCCGACCACGCCGACGTTCAGGGTCGTGCCCTTCTTGTAGTCGGTGAGCTTTTGCATGGCGAGGATGTGGTGCGCGAGTTCTTCAATCGCGTTGCGCCCGCTCTCGTGGTCGGCCCCGGCGTGCGCCGCCTTGCCGCGTGCGACGATCTCGAAATTGCCCACGCCTTTGCGCCACGTCTTGAGCGCGCCGTCGGGCAGACACGGTTCCAGGCACAGCGCCAGCGCGGCCTCGCGCGCCAACCGTTCGATCAACGCGCGGGAGGTATCGCTGCCCACTTCCTCGTCCGAGGTGAACAGCGCGGTGATGGGGCGGGGCGGCCACTGCTTTTCCTCTTTGAGCGCGGCGAGCGCCGTCAGCGCCATGGCGATGCTGGCTTTCATGTCCACCACGCCCGGCCCCATAAGTTTGCCGTTCACTTCCCGGCAGGGTTGGCGGGCGAGCGTGCCCAGGTCGTAGACCGTGTCCATGTGGCACATCAGCAGGAGGCCGTCCTGGCCCACCCCCCAGCGGCCGATGACGTGATTCCCGGCGGTGGTCTGCTCGTCAATCGTCACCAGCGCGCCGAGTTGGCGCAGTTCCTGCGCGACGACTGCGCCTACGCGGTCCACCGCGGCCTTGTCGGTAGAGGGCGATTCAATTTCGACCAGTCGCTTAAGCAGCGCTACGAGGCCCCCATTTCTCTCGGCAAAGTCCGCGACAGTGAGCATGCCCATGTCAACGTTCCAATCCAGTTTTTATCAGACGCTTCAATTCGGTCTGCAACAGCTCCCACGTTTCGGCCACGTGCTGTTCGGTGGTGCGAATGTTGCCAATCGCCAGCCGCAGCGTGAACCGGTCGTTCAACCTGGTGTGCGAGAGGAAGGCCTGGCCCGTCGCATTGACGGCGTTCAGCAGGTCTTCATTGAGCTGATCGAGATCGGCCGCGGTGTGGGATGACGTGGCCGCGTCTTTGGCAGGCTTGGCCCGGAAGCACACGGTGCTCATCGGGGTGGGGGCCATTCGCTCGAAGTCCGGGGAAGCGTCCACCCAGGCGGCGAGCTGCTGCGCCAGCCGCACGTGCGCGCGCAGGCGCGCGGCGATGCCGTCCACCCCATACGTGCGGAGCACCATCCAGAACTTGAGCGCGCGGAACCGGCGGCCCAACTGGATGCCATAGTCCATGTAATTCTTGACCGCACCCGTGTCGCCCTCGGCCGTGCGCAGGTATTCCGGCAGGAGGCTGAAGGCGCGTTTCAGGGTCTCCGGCTGGCGAATGTAGAACGCGCTGAAGTCAATAGGCGTGAACAACCACTTATGCGGATTGATGACGATGGAGTCGGCGCGGTCGCAGCCGACGAGCACGTGCCGGAACTCGGGGACGACGGCCAGGCTGCCGCCGTACGCGCCGTCCACGTGCAGCCATAATTGTTCACGTTTGCAGATGTCGGCGATGGCCGGAACGGGGTCAACACTGGTCGTGGACGTGGTGCCGACGGTGGCCCCGACGAAAAATGGAAGCCAGCCAGTGCGCCGGTCTTCGGCCACCGCCTCCGCCAGGGCCTCGGCTCTCATGCGGAACTCTGCGTCCACGGGGATCTTGCGCACCCCGGTGCGACCCAGCCCCAGGATAATCCCGGCCTTCTCGATGGAGGAGTGGGCCTGCTCGGAGCAGTACATCCGCAGGCGCGGGACGTCTGCCCGGCCCGCCATACCCTCTTCGCGAATCTTCAGGTCCAGCGCTTCGCGGGCAGCCGCCACCGCCAGCATGGAAGAAA
>CAYZNA010000512.1:0-298 GCA_964478665.1 uncultured Anaerolineales bacterium | reverse complement strand
AACCGAGGCGGTGTCGGTGATCACGCCCTCAAACGTCTCCGGCAGTCCCACCATCTGCCGCAGCCACTCGAGCACCACTTCTTCCAGTTCGGTGGCGGCCGGGGAGGTGCGCCACAGCATCGCGTTCACGTTCAACCCGGCGGTCAGCATTTCGCCCAGGATGCCCGGCATGGAGCCGGTGATGCTGAAGTAGGCGAAGAACTTGGGATGATTCCAGTGGGTGATGCCGGGCAGGATGATCTGCTGAAAATCGGCGAGGACGGCCTCCAGAAGGTGCTGCTCGGGCCGCTGAACCCGA
>CAYZNA010000511.1:0-2603 GCA_964478665.1 uncultured Anaerolineales bacterium | reverse complement strand
AGCCTGGTCCGCGAGCCGCTGCGGATCTCCCCCGAGACGACGGTCCTCGACATGCGGCGCCGCTTCCAGGCCTCCAGAAGCCACATGGCGATCGCCGAGCCCCCGCCCGCCACGGCGGTCATCAGCTTCACCCAGGAGCCGGATACCCTCAACCCGCTGTACAGCGGCATGTGGTACGCCGCGCTGGCCCGCGGCCTGTGGCTGACAGGCCTGTGGAGCTTCGATGAGCTCAACCGCCCGGTCCCCGAACTGGCCGCCGAGATCCCCTCCGCGGCCAACGGCGGCCTGAGCGCGGACGGCCAGACCCTGACCATCCGCCTCAACCCGCAGGCGCGCTGGTCCGACGGCCGGCCGTTCACTGCCGCCGACGTGCTGTTCACCTATCGGATGATCCTGTCTGAGCAAAACGCGGTCTTTTCGCGCAGCCCGTACCAGGAGCAGGTGGCCGCCGTCAGCGCGCCGGACGAGCACACCGTGGTGGTGCAGTTCCGCCGGCCCTACGCCGCCTGGCCGGCCACCCTGTTCCCCTACGTGCTGCCGGCGCACGTGCTGGAGCCGGTGTTCGAGGCCCAGGGCACGCTGGATCGCGCCCCGTGGAACCGCGCCCCCACGGTGGGCATCGGCCCGTTTGCCTTCGCCGAGTGGGAGGGCGGGCGCCGCCTGCGGTTCGTGCGCAACCCGGAATGGCAGCCGCCGGCCAGGCTGGAGGCGGTGGAAATCCGCATCTTGCCGGATAAGCCGGCGCAACTGAGCGCGGTGCGCACCGGTCAGGTGGATATTGGCGTGCTGCTGGGCTTCGACGAGGCGCCGCCGCAGGTCCGCCCGGAGGAAAACGTCAGGTTGGTCACCGTGCAGTCTGGCTACGACGAGGGGCTGTACTTCAACTTTGACCCGGCCACCGGCCACCCGGCGTTACAGGACCGGCGCGTGCGCCAGGCGCTAGCCCTGGCCACCGACCGCTGGGAAGTTGCTCGCAAGGTGCTCAACGGCCTGACGGCGCCGGCGGCCACTTTCTGGGATGGCACGCCGCCCTTTGCCAACCCGGCGCTGTTCGCCCTGGCCTACGATCCGGCCGAGGCGCGCCGGCTGCTGGACGAGGCCGGCTGGGTAGATTCCGATGGCGACGGCGTGCGGGACAAAGACGGCCGGGCGCTCATCCTGCGCTACGTCACCACCACGCGGGCCGACCGGCAACAGGTGCAGGGGATGGTCAGGCGCAACTGGGAGGGCGTGGGAATCGGCGCCGAGCTGCTGAACTATCCCGGCGCGGGACTGTGGCAGCCCGGCGGCCCGCTGGCAACCGGGGGGTTCGACGTGGCCGAAGACTCGGCGCGCGGCGAGTTCCCCGACCCGGAAGCCTCCGCCAACTGGCTGTGCGCCGAGGCCTCCGGCCCGGAGGCCCCGGCCGGGCGCAACTGGCAGCACTACTGCAACCCGGAGCTGGACGCGCTGCTCTTGCAGCAGTCCCTCACCCCGGACCCGGCCGGGCGGCAGGCGCTGTACAACCGCATCCAGCAGATTCTGTACGATGACGTGGTATGGGCGGGAATGTGGCGCGACCCGGACCTGTGGTCGGTGAGCGCGCGGCTGAGCGGGGTGCGCCTGTCCGGCGCCACCCCGTTCTGGAACGCGGCCGAGTGGGAGATCACGCCGCCGGAGGACAGGTAAGCAATCGTAAAAGAATAAGTTCCGTCAAGACCCTGAGGGTCTTCGAGACCCTCAGGGTCTGAAACCGGGAAGTTGCCCCCTCCTGCACCGCCCATGCCCCGCTGCCCCCTCCCGCACCGCAGGCGGGGCATCCCGTAGGCGGGGCATCCCGTAGGCGGGGCATCCCGTAGGCGGGGCATCCCCATGCCCCGCTGCCCCCTCCCGCACCGCAGGCGGGGCATCCCGCAGGCGGGGCATCCCGCAGGCGGGGCATCCCCATGCCCCGCCGCTGCCCGCGCTGCGGCCACCCCGCCGATTCCTTGACGAACGGGGAGGCCGGGCCTAAACTGTGGAGGTGCTCGCGCGCATCGCCGACACCGATCAGCCTTTCCATCCATGCACACTCTCTGGGCGCCCTGGCGTATGCCTTACATTGAAGACACTTACCACGAGGACGGCTGCATCTTCTGCAACCGGCTGGAGGTGGAGGACGGGCCAGACAACCTGATCCTGTACCGGGGGGCGCTGGCCTTTGTCATCCTCAACCGCTACCCCTACACCAACGGCCATCTGATGGTGGTACCTGTGGTGCACCAGCCCTCGCTGGAGGACCTCAGCCCGGATGAGATCGCCGAGGTGATGGCGCTGGCGCAGCGCTCGCTGGCCGCGCTGCGCCGGTCCTACGGGGCCGGCAACTTCAACCTGGGTATCAACATTGGCCAGGCAGCCGGGGCCGGCGTGGCCGAGCATGTGCATCTGCACGTGGTGCCGCGCTGGGCCGGCGACACCAACTTCATGTCGTCGCTGGCACAAACCCGCGTGGTCCCGGAGGCGCTGGAAGCCACCTACTGGCGGCTGAAAGAAGCCTGGGACTCACTCCTGTAGGGCGCGCCGGCCGGCGGCAAGCCGGACTTCGCGCCGCCCAAACATGTGATGTTTGCCACTGCTGCGCCTGC
>CAYZNA010000510.1:0-2609 GCA_964478665.1 uncultured Anaerolineales bacterium | reverse complement strand
GTGCGTCCGGGGCAGGTGTGCGTCCGGGGCAGATGTGCGTCCGGGGCAGGTGTGCGCGCCCTGGGTCACAGCCTGAGCGACGGCGTGTTTCTTGGAGAAGCCGGCCCAACCGCCGCCGCCGGGCGCATCTCCGTCTGCAATGCGATCATGGCCGAATGGCTGGACCTGCCTCCAGAGGAGATCCCGGGCCTGCCGGTTCAATCCCTGTTCGACCGCTGCCTCTCCCTGTCGGAACAGCCGGACTCGCTGCGCCGCGACCTGCGAACGGCGCTGGAACATATCGGCGAGCAGCCGGTGATATACCTGCCGCTGCGCCGACCGCGCGCGCGCCTGCTGCAGTTGCAGTTCTTCCCGGTGGAGGACGCCGCCGGCCAGCCGCTCGGCTGGGGCGGCCTGGCCCGCGACCTGACCCGCGCCGACGAGATTAACGTGCTCGGCGCCGTGCTGCACGAACTGCGCACTCCCATGGCGGCCATCAAAGGCTACGTCACCACCCTGCTGGATAACTTCCAGCGCTGGGGCCCTGCCATCGTGGAGGAATTTCTCCAGACCATCAACGAGAGCACCGACCAGCTCAGCGGGTTGGTAGAGAACATGCTGGACATGTCGCGGCTGGAGACCGGCAGCTTGCAGTTACAGCGCCAGCGCCTCAACCTGCCAGAGCTGGTCACCCAACTGGTGAGCGAATTCGAACTGCGCAGCCGGCGCCACCAATTCCTCATCCAGTTCGCCGGCGACTTTCCGCAGCCGCTGGCCGACCGCGTGCGAATAGATCAGGTGCTGCGCAACCTGCTGCAAAACGCCATCAAATACGCGCCTGCCGGCGGGGCGATCACCATCTCCGGCCACGCCGGCCCCGGCGCGGTCACGGTGCGGGTGCGCGATGAGGGCATCGGCGTCCCGGCCGGGGAGCAAGAGCGCATCTTCGAGCGCTTCTACCGGGCCGAAAACGCCCCGCAGGCGCAATCCGGCGGAACCGGGCTGGGGCTGTACATCTGTCGTCAGGTGATCGAGGCTCACGGCGGGCGTATCTGGATGGAGGACCCGGAACCCGGCCCGGGCAGCGTGTTCGCCTTCGAGCTTCCCCTCCAGCCCGCCCCGACTCGCGCCCCGGCGGCATCTACCCCGCCGCGACCGGGTTCCCCGCGCCTGCCGCGCCGCGCCGGCTCGCTGCGGATTCTGGTGGTAGAAGACGACCGGCGCCTGGTGCGCTTCGTGAAGGCCAACCTGGAGGCCAGCGGCTACGAGGTGCTCACCGCGCCGGACGGCCTGGCCGCACTGGAAGTGGCTGAACGCGAACTGCCCGATCTGCTCCTGCTCGATATTAACCTGCCGCAGATGGATGGTTTCGCCTTGTGCGCCCGCGTGCGTGAATTCAGCCAGGCGCCGATCATCATGCTCACCGCCCGCGCCGCAGAGGCCGATCTGGTGCATGCCCTCGACCTCGGGGCCGACGACTACCTGACCAAGCCCTTTGGCGCCCGCGAACTGCTGGCCCGCGTGCGCGCCGTGCTGCGCCGCAGCCACCTCCCCCGGGCCGAGCAGACCCTGCCCGTGCTCACGCGCGGGCAACTTACCATTGACTTCGCCCGGCGGCAGGTCAACGTGCAGGGGCGGCCGGTCAACCTGACCCCCACCGAATATCGCCTGCTGTACCATCTGGCCAGCAACGCCGGCCAGGTGCTCACCCACGAGCAACTGCTGCGCAAAGTGTGGGGCAGCGGCTACGACACCGAGAGCGCCTACCTGTGGGTGTACATCAGCCGCCTGCGCAAGAAAATAGAACCGGAACCGGAAAGCCCGCGCACCATCCTCACCGAAGCCGGCATCGGCTATCGCTTCTCCACAGAATAGTTTCCGGCGTTCCGCAGGCGCTACCGGCCGCCGGTGAAGATCATCAGCCGCCCCAGACTGACCCCCAGCGCGCCGAACATCCCCAGCATCTGAGACAAAAGCAGCGTGCGCCGCCGCGCCCGGCGCCCCATCCCCGGCCAGACCTGCGACCCCCGCCCGAGGTCATTGGCAAGGGTCCACAGCAGAGTTAACAGGCCCGGCACCAGCGCATACAGTAGCGCCGGAACCAGCAGCCAGCCCGGCAGGGCGGCTGCTCCCGCCGGGATCCGGCCGGCCAGCAGCGCCAGCACAGCCACGTGCGCCGCCTGATCAAGCAAGAAGCCGGGCGTCTGAGGGTTAAACGAAACCCGCAGCTTGAGCCAGTCGGTGGCAAAATGCAGCCCGCCCAACAGGGCCAGCGCCGGCCAGTAGCGCAGCGGGTTGCGCAACAGCAGCGCCGTGACCGCCACGTGAATCCCGGCGTGTAACGCGACCCCGGCCCAGCCCCGCAACTTCAGGCGATAGATCGGGCCAGCCTGCAGCGGAAAGTCGGCAATCAGATGTCCCAGCAACAACGTAAACAGTGGCTCCATCGCGGCCTCCTCAGGTGCGCAGTTGTGCCGGGAGCACTGCAACTTCAATGCCAACCCCCGCGCACGCCCGGCAAATGGGACCGGGGGACCGGGTAGGGGAAGGCAATGCCTTCCCCTACCCGGCCCCTTACCACGCTATAATCAGCGCCTGTGCAGCACGTTTCCGTAGGGGCGCGACCCCCG
>CAYZNA010000509.1:1449-2612 GCA_964478665.1 uncultured Anaerolineales bacterium | reverse complement strand
TCAAGTCACCGAATTGCCGCCGTTGCGGGCGCACATCACCGAGTATCAGTGCCATAAAGTGGCCTGCCCGCACTGCCGCCAGGCCACCCGGGCCGAACTTCCCACCGCGGTGCAGGCCTCTTTGTTCGGACCTCGTTTGGCCGGCCTGGTCGCCTACTTGACGGTGGGACTGCGGATTCCGCGCCGGGGCGTGGAGCAGTTGCTGGCGACGGCGCTGGGCATCGAGATCAGTGTGGGCAGCACGCAGAAACTGGTCGAGGAGAGCAGTCAGGCGCTGGCGGCGGCCTGCCAGGAACTGGAGCGGCAGTTGCCGCGCGAGCCGGTGTTGAACAGCGATGAAACCGGCTGGCGCAGCATGGGAGATCGGCGCTGGCTGTGGGCGCTGGTGGCCAGTTCGTTCGTCTTCTTCACGGTGGCCGCCACGCGCCGTTCCAAAGTGCTGATTCATTTGTGGGGGACGGTGTTTCCCGGAATTCTGTGTAGTGACCGGTTTGGGGCGTACCTGAAGTATCACAAGGGTTGTGCCCAGTTCTGTTGGGCTCATCTGAAACGAGACCTGCTGGGGGTCCAGGAGTTTGCCCGCACCACCGACGCCGAACGGTTCTGCCGCGACGCGTTGGCGCTCACGGCGCGACTGTTTCGGTTGTGGCATCGGTTTCGCGGCGGGGGATTGGACCGGGCCGGGTTGATCCTGAAATCCATTCCGCTACAAAAACGCTTTTTCCGGCTCTGCGAGCAACATCTCGACAGTGGGGACAAAGAAGTGCGGGTGCTGGCGACGGCCTTGTTCCGGCATTGCGGGCGACTGTTCGCGTTCCTCGAGCACCCTGGCGTAGAACCGACCAACAACAGCGCGGAGCGCGCTTTGCGGCACGCCGTGATCTGGCGCAAGATCTCGTTCGGAAACCAGAGCGCGAAAGGGGAAGTCGCCACCGCCCGCCTGCTCACCGTCGCCCGGACCTGCGTCATACAACGCCGCAACACGCTGGAGTTCCTCTGCGACTCCGTGAGCCGCCACCGCGCCGGTCGGCCCTCTCTCTCGCTCCTCCAGCGGTAGACGGGGGGCTGAACGGTTACCAAAAATCTACGTTTTCCGATGACCGCCAACATTCCAGTGACTGCAATTCGGCCTGAATCGCCTGATCTTGCTTGCGGAGTTCTGG
>CAYZNA010000509.1:0-1439 GCA_964478665.1 uncultured Anaerolineales bacterium | reverse complement strand
GGTTGACTCCATCACCCCGAATGGCGTTCATGTGCGCATAGCGCCAATGCCCCGCCAGCACCGATAACAGAATCGTGCCCAACACATCCCGCTTCCGCGGCGCGTTCGGGCTCTGGTATCGCAGAGGGCAGTCCTCTACCCAGGCGTCGAACCGTCCACTGGTCTTCAGAAACTCAATGAAGAAGGGCATCAGCCCCAAGCTGCTCACGGCGGCTTCCGGCGCCCACTTCACCTGGATCTTGCCGGCAAACGTATCCACGCTGGTGCCAGTTTCCGGGGGCTGAATCTCCGCGGCTGGCTCCTCACCTTCCGGGTGAGTCACTACAAGGCCTTGTTCGTCGCTCATCTCGAACAGTATCAGCTACTTCTCTGCTCAAGCGAAAGAGCGACTGCCGTTTCTATACAGCCGCGCGTAATTAAAGGGACATAAGGGCTTGAGGCATGGCATACTTCTCATAGGAGGAGTGCCGGTGCTTGCTCGACTGTTGCATTTGCACCCGAAAACGTACGGACGGCTGGTTCGTCTGGGTAAGGAAGCGGAACGTGACGGCGCCTACCGCGTCGCGAAGCGACTGCAAGCCGTGGTCCTCAACTCCGAAGGCCGCACCAGCGGTGAATTGGCCGGAATTCTGAAGGCACCGAGATCCAAGGTGTCGGAGTGGCTATCCCTTTATCAAAGACACGGCGTGGATGGGTTGCTGGAGGGCTACCGCTCCGGCCGTCCATCGAGTTTGACAGCGGAGCAACGCGCCCAACTCGGCGATATCCTCGAAAGTGGCCCGGTGGCCTACGGTTTGGACACGGGAATCTGGACCTCGCCGATGCTCGCCTGGGTGATTGAGGAAGAGTTCGGCATCACCTACCATCCGGGACACGTGCGGAAGTTGCTGCACCAGATGGGCTTCTCTGTGCAGCGCCCCCGCCGCGTTCTGGCGCGCGCCGACGCTGCGGCGCAGGACCGCTGGCATCGGCGCACCTATCCCAACCTTAAAAAAAAGCCCGAACCCAAAGCCGGGCGCTGATTTTCACCGATGCAGCCAGTTTTCGACAGGACTCCACGCTCCATGCCACCTGGAGTCGGGTCGGGCACCCGCCGGAAATCCCCGTCACGGGAGAGCGCAAGAGCATCAAGATCTTGGGCGCCATCGAACTGTGGCGCGCTCGTTTCCATTACCGGCAGGACACGGTCTTCAACGCAGACACCTACCTGGGCTTTCTGGAGCAACTGGCGCGCTGCTATCGGCGCTCAGGGGCGATTCTGATTCAAGACAACGCCTCGTACCACAAGGATGCCGAGGTGTGGAAGTGGTTCGGTTCCAATCGCCATTGGCTGGAAGTGCACCAACTGCCGCCGTACTCACCGGAGTTCAATCCCACGGAGCGCCTCTGGCAACACACGCGCAAGACCGGAACTCACAACCGGTACTTCGCAACCGCCA
>CAYZNA010000508.1:1775-2618 GCA_964478665.1 uncultured Anaerolineales bacterium | reverse complement strand
CTCCCCACTCCCCAATCCCCACTCCCCGCCCCCTGCGCTCCCCGCCCCCCGCTCCCCCGCCCCCCCGTCCCTGTCCTCCGATTTGCCCATTTCTGCGATTTTGAGTATGCTTCCAGGCAACTGCTCAGCCGGACCTTTCGCGCCGGCTTGAGCCGTCACCTTCCGGGGTATTTGTGGCGTTCGTTTGAATGAGAGGGGAGCAGGCTGATGGCAAGTCAAGGAACCGTTTCACAGGAGAGTCTACGGGAACCTCGCCCGGCGCCCGAACCGCCGGGCGAGGGTTGGTGGGCCGCCGTGCTGGCAGAGGAGGTCGCCCGGCGCTCGACCACCCGCGATACACAGGGAGAGAACGGCGGCGCCCGGCCCGACGAGCCTGCGCACCGCACGCGCGACGAACCGCCAGCGGACGATTGGGAGTTTGCCCGCCGGTGTTTTGAGGCCGATGAACCGCTGAAACTACAAGTGGTGGGCTACAACCGGGGAGGGTTGCTGGTTGGCCTGAACTCCCTGCGCGGCTTTGTGCCCGCCTCGCATCTGGTGCACGGCCCCTCGCACAGCAGCGAACTGGATCGCAAAACCTATCTTGCCAGCCGGCAGGAAGAGTGGCTGCTGTTGAAAGTGATCGAGCTGGACCTCGACCGCGGCCGGATTGTGCTCTCCGAGCGGGCCGCGCTGGCCGGCCCCGGTCGCCGCCGCGAAGTGCTGGAGCGCCTGCAATCCGGCGACGTAGTCAGCGGCCGCGTGACCAACCTCACCCCGTTCGGCGCCTTTGTGGACCTCGGCGGCGTGGAGGGGCTGATCCACGTCTCCGAGATGTCGTGGACCAAGAAGAACGTCCACCCC
>CAYZNA010000508.1:0-1765 GCA_964478665.1 uncultured Anaerolineales bacterium | reverse complement strand
TGGGGCCGGGTGGACCATCCCCGGGACGTGCTCGAGGACGGGCAGCAAGTCACCGTTCGCGTGCTGGCAGTGGACCGCGAGCAGGGACGAGTGGCGCTCAGCCTGCGCCATCTCCAGCCGGACCCCTGGTCCGCCGTGGAAGAACGCTACTGCGTCGGGCAAGTCGTGGAAGGCGTCATCACCAACGTGGTAGATTTTGGCGCCTTTGTCTGCCTGGAGCAGGGGCTGGAGGGGCTGATCCACGTCAGCGAGCTGGCCGAGGGCAACTTCATGCACCCGCGCAATGTGGTGCGCGAGGGCGACGTGGTTCACGCGCTGATCCGGAGCATTGACGGCGCCAACCGTCGCCTGGCCCTCAGCCTGCGCCGCGTGGCCAACGATGCAGTAGAGGAGGCTGCGGCTGCGCACGGCCAGGATTGGGAAGTGGCATAATCAGTGGTTGGCTGGCCTGCCTGCAAATCGAGGCTGTAAACCAGCAGGCAAAAAGCCCCTTGATGACAGTATCGTTTTCTGATATTATCACATCGTGGATAGCAATCACCGCAAAACTCTGGAAGCCATTTTCGAGAAGCCTGAGCGAACCAATATCGCCTGGCGGGATGTCGAAGCCTTGTTTATCGCTCTGGGCGCTGAAATATCGGAAGGCCATGGCTCACGAGTGCGGGTTGCGTTGAAAGGTGTTCGGGCTGTGTTTCACCGCCCGCATCCGCGCAAAGAAACAAACAAGGGAGCAGTCAAGTCCGTTCGCAGGTTTCTTGAAGCGGCAGGAGTAAAGCCATGATGGAGTACAGAGGGTATATCAGTAAAGTTGGAATTGACGATGAAGCGGGTGTTTTGTATGGGGAAGTTATCAATGTCCGCGATGTGATTACTTTCGAAGGTACAAGCGTTGATGAAATTCAAAAGGCGTTTCGAGAATCGGTTGACGATTATCTTGATTTTTGCGCCGAACGCAATGAATCACCTGAGAAGCCGTTTTCGGGCAAGTTTGTCGTTCGCTTGCCGGCCGAGTTACATCGCAAGGCCTATATTCAGGCGAAACTCGCAGATAAGAGCCTGAATGGCTGGGTCACAGAAGTTCTGCAAACAGTACTTCAAAACCAGTGATGCCAGGCTGATCCTGAGCATTGACGGCGCCAACCGTCGCCTGGCCCTCAGCCTGCGCCGCGTGGCCAACGAGGCGGATGAGGAGAGTGCGGCTGCGCATGGCCAGGATTGGGAAGCGGCGTAATCGGTGGTTGGGAGGCGAACGCGCAGGTTCGCCTCCCCGGACCTGACCGGATTGTGAGGTATGGCCGCAAAGCAAGGCAGGGCTAAGAAACGCAAGGCCGCTCCCCGGCGCTATGGCCAGAGCGACGCGCCCGGCGGATTGGCGCCCGGCGCGCGCAAGCTGGCGGACCTGTTCTTCCGCGTGGCGTTGGGGCTGCTCAAATACTGGGATGACCTGCTGGCCATCACCCTGCTGGTCCGACATCCCCCCCGTCAAGATCGCCTGCCTGGAGGCCATCGCCGCCCTGGGCATCGCCGGCGTCACTTCCGGCCGGCTGGTGGACCCGTGGGCCAGCCTGCTGCAAACCTGGCTAGGCTGGGGCGCGGCGCTGGTCCCCCTCACGGTGGGCGCTGTGGGAGTTGGCCTGCTGGCGCGCAGCTCTGGCCGCCCGGTGCAGGTGAGTTGGGGCCGGGTGCTGGCCGGCGAGGTCGCGATCTTCGCCGTGCTCGGCGGCCTCTCGGTGCTGTTCGCCGGCTCGGTGGAGGCCGCCCCATC
>CAYZNA010000507.1:0-2618 GCA_964478665.1 uncultured Anaerolineales bacterium | reverse complement strand
GGCGGTGAAGCGGCGCACGGTGGTGGACTTGCCGCAGCCGGTCTCGCCGGTGACCAGGCCCAGGCCGCGGTCTTTGAGCAAGTAAGCCAAGCGGGCGCAGAGTTCGCTTTGCCCATCGGCCTGGAAGAGCTGCGGTGGGGGGAGGTCTTTGGTGAACGGGAGGCGGGTGAAGCCGAAATACGGTTGAAGCATGTCATTTCTCCGGTGGTGAGGCGGGGTCGGTTTTCGGAAGTTTGGTGAACTGGAGCGGCCCGGCGGCTTTGCGTTGTAGGTCATCATATTCTTTGCGCAGCAGAGCCAGGTAATCCAGAGAAGGGGTTGGCTTGGGGGCCGGAGGTGGCTCGGTGGCCAGACGTTCGACCTGGATATGGCGTTGGCGGTTCTGGACCGTGACCGTGGCCTGGCCGATGCGGCGTCCGTCGAACCACAGCTCCAGGCTGGACAGGTCGAAGGGGTCGAAACGCAACTCAATGGAGCGCCCGATGAAGCTGGCGTCCACCTGGTAGGTATTGCCTTGCAGCTCGATGCGTCCATCCTTGCGCACCTTGCGGGTCTCACGCCAGCGGAAAGCCTGGATGAGCTGGTCATGGTCGGCGATGCGGACCTCCTGGAGTCCTTGCTGGTAGCGTTCGATCGGCGTCTGGTGGGTTTCGCTGTGGACGGCTTTGTGGTAGATCAACTCCAGCCAGGCCCAGAAGGACTGGTTGAGTTCGTCCAGGGTGGCTACCGACGAGACAGCCACTTCGGGCATGAACTGCAAGCGCACCGTCTCGAAGAAACGCTCCTGCTTTCCCCGGCCTTCCGGACAATAGGGCTTGCTGTGAATGCGCTGGATGTTCAGCGTGGCGCAGGCGGCGGCGAACTGGTTGGCGGCATAGACTTGGCCATTGTCCACGTAGATGGCTTTGGGCACGCCGCGGCGCAGCATGCCGACTTTCAGGACGCGCTCCATACGCGGCAGGGCTGCGTCCCAGAAGAACTCGGCATACGGGATCAGGCGGCTGTGGTCGTCGAGAAAGCAGAACAGATACGCCTTGCGTTTCTTGGCCGGTTGGTTCGGGTCGGGCAGCCAGGGGCCGTCCATGGCGTCGCCCTGCCACAGTTCGTTGGGATGGCTGCGCTCGAAACGGGTGAAGGCCCGGCTTTGCTGGCGCAGCAGGCGGCGGGTCTTGCCCAACTGGCGCAGGTGGGTCGCCAGGGTGTGGGCATTCAGCGGCTCGGTGAGTTTCAGGTCGGGATCGCGCTGCAAGAGCTGCACGAGCATCGGCGTGGTGCGGGCGGGCTGTGCTTCGCGCAGGGCCACCGCTTTGGCCAGCACTTCTGGAGCAAAAGCACGCGGCTGGCGCTGGTCGCAGCGCGCGTGCGGGCGCAGGGCGTCGAATCCGCCCTGGTCGTAAGCTTGCAAGTAGCGCCGCAGGCTGGTGATGCTCACCCGTTTGCGCTGCGAATAGGGGATAAGATAGGTTTTGGCCGCCATCGCTCGCAACGCTTGCTCCAACTCGCCGGCGGCCAACGGGTCGTACAAGAGTGGAGCAATCAGGCCATAGCGGAACAAGGCGATTTCAGTGCTCCGCTCGGTAGGATCCACTTTGGGGATGGATTTGGACAACTTTTCAGGCATTTTCGGAAGTCTCCTTGGCTCGTTTGGGATGTCCCGCATGATAATCGCCCCGCCATGACCTGAGTATTGTCAAAGAGTGTGGGCGGCTGGTCTAGACCAGCCGGGACGATCCAACCCGCCGGTGGCCCCAATACCACAAAAAGCGCAGCCGATCATTCAGGACAAAGCCCGCCATTTCCCGCCAGCGCCCCTTCGCCCAGGCCAGCAAGTGCAGGCTGGCGCGCAGCAGGGCTTGCGCCGGGCTGTTCATTTGCCCCGCTTCCCCCTGCGGCTCCAGCCATTCCGAGCGGCTGTCCTGTTCGGCCATGGTTTTCTCCACCATACCCAGCCACTCTGGAGCATGCTCCGCAAAGCTCACACACCAGCGCTGCATCGTCCGCAACGCTGGCGTGCCAGCGTGGCTGCACCACAACACGCTCGCCGCCCACGAGTAGCCCGATTCGAATCGCCTCACCACCACCTCCTGAATAATCTCCAGCAAATAGTGCCGGAAGAACAGCAAGAAGCTCGGCACCGCCCCCACCGTGTGCTGGCACACCTTACACTTCCAGCGTTTCACGCGTATGACCCACCCCTGATCCAGGTCTTTCGGCTTGCGCACGTAGTACCCATGCCCAATCATCTGCCCGGCAGCCCCACAGATCGGACATTTCTCAGGACATGCGCCGTGTCGCTCCAGTTCCAACTCGATATACGCTTGCACACTTGGGCCAGCTTCGGTTACAATGGGCATGGCATGGCTCGACCCGGGTGGGCTGGTCAAACTGACACACCCGGGTCGGGTCGTCCTTCCTTCGCTTGGGATTAGAAACCCCAAGCATACCTCATTTCAAACAAAAAGGCCGCTCTTTTTGGAGCGACCTCACCAACAGGTTCTGGTCACACCACCGTTTATTTCAGCCAGAAACACTCAATTCCCACCAGATATTCCGGCTCCTAACACGATGGTCTGCAAAGTCGCCAGCCGTTGCCGGATTTTCGCCCGGCGATGGTGGCG
>CAYZNA010000506.1:0-2636 GCA_964478665.1 uncultured Anaerolineales bacterium | reverse complement strand
ACCCGGACCGCAGGACCGGCATCCCTATGCCGGTCGTCCCCGTGCCGGTCATCCCCGTGCCGGTCATCCTCCCTGTGGCATGCGCTCGAACACGGTAGCGGTCGCCTGGCCGTGGCCAATGCACATGGTTTGCAGGCCGTAGCGCCCGCCGCGCCGCTCCAGTTCGTACAGCAGTTTGGTCGCCAGAATCGCGCCGGTGGCCCCCAGCGGATGGCCGAGGGCGATCGCGCCGCCGTTCACGTTCACCCGGCTCATGTCCGCGCCGGTCGCCTTTTGCCACGCCAGCACTACCGAGGCAAAAGCCTCGTTGATCTCAATCAGGTCCATTTGCTCCAGCGTCAGGCCGGCCCTCGCCAGGGCCTTCGCCGTGGCCGGGATCGGCCCCTCCAGCATCAGCTCCGGGTCGGAGCCGACCACGGCGCGGGCGGCCACCCGCGCCAGCGGCCGCAGCCCGCGCTCCCGCACCGCCCGCGCGGAGGCCACCACCAGCGCCGCCGCCCCATCGCTGATCTGGCTGGAGTTGCCGGCGGTGATCACCCCATCCGGCTTGAAGGCCGGCTTGAGCTGGCCCATCCTCTCGCGGTCCGGCTCCATTCGCACGCCCTCGTCGGTGGAAAATGCGCCCTCGCCGGCGGTCACCGGCAGAATCTGCGACTGGAAGCGGTCCGCCCGGATGGCCGCCCCGGCCCGCAGATGACTCTCGTAGGCGAAGTCGTCCAGTTGCGCGCGGCTCAGCCCCCACTTCTCGGCGATCAGTTCTGCGCTCAAGCCCTGGTGGATCAGCGGATAGGGGAAGTCATCCGGGAACCCGTTGGCCGGCCAGTCCGAGCCGATGGGCACCCGGCTCATCACCTCCACCCCGGCAGCGATCACCAGCTCCATGTCGCCGGAAGCCACCGCCTGGGCCGCGAAGTGCAGCGCCTGCTGGCTGGAGCCGCACATGCGGCTGAGCGTCACCCCGGGCACGCTCACCGGAAATCCGCCCTTGAGCAGCGCCAGCCGGGCGATGTTGGCCCCCTGCTCGCCAATGGGCGAAACGCAGCCCATGATCACGTCTTCGATATCGCCCGGCGCCACCCCGGCCCGTCGCGCGGCCTCCTGCAGCACTGGCGCCGCCAGGTCCAGCGGGGGGAGGCCGCTCAGCGCCCCCCGCCCGGGTTTGCCTACCCCCACCGGGGTGCGCACCGCCGAAACAACATACGCCTCTCCGTTGCGAAGTGCCCTGTCAGACATAGTAGCTTCTCTCTCCCGGCGGCGCATCGCGCGAAGCGTGCGCCGCCTACGCCGGACCCCCGGCTGAGGGGGATAGCCCGTAGTGTAGCACAAATACCGCCCTCATCCTGCCAGTGGATTGAATCGGTGAGCATGGGTCAGGGAATTCTACCGCCGTTTGCCGGCGATAGGAATCAGCGGCCGATGCGGGGCACAGGGTTGCCCCGCCTGCTGTGGCGGCCTGTTCCTGGGGGAAGCCGGGTGCGGCTGCGGGGGCAAAGAGTCCTGGGGGGGAAGCACAGTCCTCCGGTGGGGACCGGATGCGCGGCCCGGACCGGCCAAAGGTCCCCGCCACACCTGTCCCGGTGTCCTTCGGGAGGGGGTTGCCGCCAGGTTACAGCCGCGCGGGCCAGCCCGGTCTGCTCGATCTCGCGCCGGGCCAGCGCCAGCAGCTCCCCGTTACGGCGACTGCTGCGCCGGGTGGGGAGTATGGCGTTTTGGTCAGGGGTGAGCAGGCCGCAGAGGCCGCACATGCGGGGATCAAGTTGAACCGTTCACGCTAGTCTGGCTCGCCGTTGCCCCATTCTTCGAGTGCTTCGGTGGGGTAACGGGCGGTGAGAATGCCGGCCACCCGCTCTCGCTGTTCTCGGTCGCGAGTGACGAGTGTGCTGCCAGAGCGCAGCGCCACGGCGGCATATACCGCGTCGCTGCCCCGCAGGCGCTGGGTGGCGGCTACGTCGGCGGCCAGATGGGCCAGCGCCGTGTCCAGTGAAACCAGTGTCAGATGGGGCAGGCGACCGAGGGTGCGCGCGAACGCGCGGGCCAGATCGGCATCTCCTCGGCCACGGCTGATGGTTGCGGCTGCTTCCAGCAGGACCAGGGCCGGGACGATAATCGGGATCGCCTGGTCCTGCAGGCGCGCCAGAAAGCGATGGCTTTCGGCGTGGCCAGCTTCCTGCGGGTTAAAATTGGACTTTTGACAAAAAGTGAGAACTGCCTCAAACTAGAGGCATGAACCACGACGAACATGCCACCCCACTGAAGCAGTTCCGGCAAGAAGTTTACCAGAACTTTAACAGACGAGCCGATACCCTCATGGATCTGCTGGATGCGCTCAGCAGTAACACTTCGGCCCAATCGGTAGTTGAATTGAGCCTGAACCCTGTTTTCCGGCGCGATTACAGCGCCTTGTTCACGGCGCTGGATGAATGGGAACCGGCCAGGGCCGACAAAAACTTAGCGCAACTGGCAGCACCCTACCTGCCGCAACCGGCCCGTCTTCCGTTTTGGCTGTTGGGTACCGATGTCACCCCTCAACCGCGGCTGCACGCTCGAACGCTGGAAGACCGCAGTTACGTACATCAGCCCAACTTCTGTAGTTTAGAGCCCAAACTTGGCCCGGATTGCTCTGGGCTTGCTGCACT
>CAYZNA010000505.1:2374-2652 GCA_964478665.1 uncultured Anaerolineales bacterium | reverse complement strand
TCGTGCTAATTCGTGCAATTCGCGAAGTCCTTGTGAACTTCAAGGGTGGCAGAAGGCCTTATTCCCGATCATGTCTATCCTTTGTCGTTCTGACTTTCCTCCTCACCGCCTGCTTTCCCGCTCCGGCTCCTCCGCCCCCCAGCGAAGCGCGCTCCCCGGCTCCGCTGCCGCCGTCCGCCAGCCCCACCGCTTCGCCCCCCCCCCCCCCCCCCCCCCCCCCCCCCCCCCCCCTCCCCCCCCGCCCCCCCCCCCCCCCCCACCCCCCCCGCCCCCCCCCC
>CAYZNA010000505.1:0-2364 GCA_964478665.1 uncultured Anaerolineales bacterium | reverse complement strand
CGACATCACCTTCTCCCATGTCGCCAAGGACAAGCGCGGCGTCATCGAAGCCGGAACGCTCGTCCCGTACGTCACGCAGAGCGGCGACACGCTCTCCGCGCTGGCGGCCCGCTTCAACACCACCGTGGACGCCATCCTGCTCGCCAACCCCGGCCTCATCACCGAACGCACCACTCAGCCGCCCGGCCTCGCCCTCCAGATTCCGGCCAACTTCACGCCGTTCACCGGCACGCCATTCCAGATTCTGCCGGACAGCCAGTTCGTGAATGGCCCGCTGGCGCGTAACTTCGATACCCGGCTGTACCTGCTTCACCTCGGAACCTATCTCGCCGAGTACACCGAGTACGCCGAAGAGAAAACGCGCCCGGCGTGGGAAATCGTGGAGCGCGTCGCAGTGGAATACTCCATCGGCCCGCGGCTCCTGCTGGCTCTGCTGGAATACCGCACGGGCGCGCTCACGACTCCGTTTCCTTCCGACGACGTAAAGCGTTACCCGCTCAACCAGCGCGGCCCGCTGCTGACCGGCCTCTACCACCAACTCGCGTGGGCCGCCGAGCAGTTGAACGCCGGCTACTACGGCTGGCGCGCGGGCGAGCGGCTGGAGGTCGAACTCGCCGATGGGCGCGTCAGCCGCGCCGACGCATGGCAGAACGCGGGAACCGTCGGGGCGCAGACTCTGCTGGGGAGGTGGTACGCGGGCGATGAGTGGGAAACGGCGGTCGGGCCGGAGGGGTTCGCGGCGGCGTATCGCCGGTTGTTCGGCGATCCCTTCGCAGAGGGAAGCGAATTAATCCCGGGCGGGCTGGAACAGCCGGAGTGGCCGCTGCCGTTCCCCGAGGGGAAGGTATGGAGTCTCACGGGCGGAGCGCATCCGGCGTGGGGCGAAAGCGAACCGTGGGCCGCCCTCGACTTCGCGCCCCCGGCGGTGGAGGGCGGATGCGCGGGTTCGCTGGAATGGGTGACCGCGGTCGGGCCGGGAGTGATCGCGCGCAGCGGCGAGGCGGTGGTGACGCTCGACCTCGACGGGGACGGCGACGAGCGCACCGGTTGGGTCACGTTCTACTTCCACCTGGACAGCCGGGATCGGATTGCGGCCGGGCAACGAGTCGAAGAAGACGACCTGCTCGGACATCCTTCGTGCGAGGGAGGGCGCGCGACCGGCACGCACGTTCACGTGGCGCGAAAATTCAACGGCGAGTGGCTCGCCGCCGATGGGCCGATCCCGTTCACGCTCAGCGGCTGGATGGCGCAGCGCGGAGAGCAGCCCTATCTGGGGACGCTCACCCGGGGCGAGGAACTGGCTACAGCCTGCACCTGCGTGGCGGAGGGCAATCGCGTTTCGCGCTAACTTGCGTGGCCCGCTCATGTGCAGCGCAGCGGCAAGCAAGGCCGGTCGTGCTGCCAGGGCGAGTTTCAGGCGACTCGACTCTTCCACAACGCATGAGTATTCTCCCCTTGCGCCGGGACATCGAGCCAGCCCGGGCACCACCGAAAGGGGACCACATGAAAACCAATCGAATAGCACGCACGATGCTGGCGACCCTCTGTCTGGGACTTGTGCTGGCCGCCTGCCACACCGGGCCTTCGCCGGAGGAACTCACGCAAGTGGCGCAGGCGGGCGAAACGGAACTGGCCGCCGCACAACAGACGGCCGACGCGGCGCAAGAGACCGCCGATGCCGCGGAAAAGGCGCGAGTGGAGACCGGCGTCGCGCAAACACTGACTGCTCAGCCCACCTCCACCAGCACCGACACCCCCGAGCCGACGTTCACGTCCACCCCCACGGAAACGCCACTGCCCTCGGATACACCCACACCGGAAGCCACCGCAACCGAGACCCAGCCGCCCGGCCCGACCTCGCCGCCCATCACTGCCACTCGGCCCGCGCCGGCATCGGTATATGGTTCCACCGGCGGGCCGGAGGGGTTCTTCACTACCATTACATGCTCGCGCGGCGGCGGCAACTGCACGCCCACCATGCCGCCGGGCGACATTTCATTTTCCTTCACTCTCGGGAGCCTGGCGACTGCGCCGTGGACGCTCTTCGTTCCGTACGGTCTATCTGTGGAGCGAGATGGGGCCAATGTCTCCGACATGTACATGACGGTGGACGCCGGCTGGCTGGTCCCCGGCGGACTCGTGGGATGAGGATCGAGCCGCAACTTCTCCCAGCCGGGGCGTTACGTGATCCGTTCGTCGGGGTGCATGCTCACCACCGGCGTCCAGTGCGGCTGGACGACCATGGCCGGGACGACGGTGACGTTCGTGATTCAGCCGTAACCGTTGGTTGACCGAAATCGAGGCCGCCGGAGAGTTTCTCTCCGGCGGCCTTCTTGATTGGCCAGCGTCCGCTTCTCACTTCCG
>CAYZNA010000504.1:0-2658 GCA_964478665.1 uncultured Anaerolineales bacterium | reverse complement strand
GGAGGAATTCGGAGGGGGGCAGGGAGGCGCTGCGCAGGCGCGGGGCGCAGACGTGGGCCAGCAGTTCGGCCTCCAGCCGGGCAAAATCGAACAGGGCGTGGCCCTCGCGGGTGGCGGCGAAGTCTATCAGCCAGACCAGGTTGCCGGGGCCGATCAGCACGTTTTCAAAGTTGAGATCGCCGTGGATGATGGCGCGCAGGCCGGAGAGGGGCCGGCGCAGCAGCGCCTGGTAGTGCAGCAGGGGATTGGGCAGACCGGCCAGCGAGTCCGGCAATCGGGGGGAGGCCGGGTCCCGGTCGGGCAGCAGGGCGGAAAGGGTCCCCGCCAGGAGCGTGGCACGGGTGGCGGTGATCTGGCCGGTGGGGGCCGGGGAGGGGTCCGGGGAGAGGTAGCGCACCCGCAGCGGGAAATCGGGTCCGGGGCAGAGCAGGGTCCAACTGCGGCGGTCGGCGCGGGGTTCGCGCGCAGTCAGGCCGTGCAGGGTGACGCGGTCGCCGGGCGCCAGCGCGGACAGGGGGTCGGTTCGCAGGTCGAAGGCGCGGGCCGGGCCGGGGGCCGGCTGGAGCACCAGATGGGCGGGCAACAGGCGGTCGTATTCGGCGGCGGCGGGGGCGGTGAAGGGGCGGTTTTGCAGCCACCAGTTGGGGCCAAAGGTCTCGAACAGGGTGTGGAGCAGCGCGGCGACTTCGGCGGGCGGGCGGGTGAGGGCAATCTGCCGCAAGCTGCGCGGGGCGTGGTCCGGCAGGCCGACGAAGGTGTAGCGCAGCAGGGCCTGCGTGCCCCTGAGCATCACCGGCGGCTCCTGAATGCGGGCGGTGACGGGCGGCAGGGTGCGCCGGACGTATTGCTCGTAGTTGCGGTATTCGGCCACGATGGTCTCGCGCGGGCCAAGCTTGACGATGGCGCGGGCGTCGCGCCCGCCGTCCGGGCGGGTGGGCAGGGCCAGGAAGGTGCGAGCGCCGGAATAGCCGGAGGTGTACTCGGCTTCGAGGCTCAGCCGGGCGCAATCGTGGAACGCCGACCGCAGCAGCGCGATTTCGTCCGCGCTGAGGTCGCTGCCGTGCGGGAGGTCGAGCGCGAGGTGCGTGCTGGGGGCGATGGCGGGCGGGATGTGGCCGGGCAGGCGCGGGGCGATTTCGGCGCGGCGGCGCTGGCGGCGTTCGTGCAGAGTGAGGCCAAGCCACGGCAGGCTGAGCAGGCCGGCAAGGGCGGCGCTGGTCGCGCCCAGGGTGCGGGCCTGGCCGGTGCTCAGGCCGAGCAGGGAGGTAACGCGGATGGTCAGGGCCTGCGACCAGATCACGGTTTCGTGGGCGGCCAGGCCGCCAGTGGTTGCCTGCGGAATCCAGCGCAGGGTGAGGCTGAGGGACAGGCGCTGGCGGCCGGCGCCGTAGGGACTCAGGCTCCAGCGCCAGGTGACGGCCTGGCCGGGCGGCACGGCCTGCTTCTGCTCCGCGCCGGGCGAGAGCTGGAAACCGCTGGCATCGAGGCGGGCCACCGCCCACAGGTCGTAGCCCTCCGGGCGGGGCACTTCGATGCGGGTGAAATCGGTGGTGTGGTCGTCGAACTCGGCCACGGCCACGTAGCCTTCTCTATAAGGGATGAGCGACAGACGGATGAGGTCGCTGTCGCCCAGCCGGATCTGCTCCGGCCACTCGTACTCAACCAGGCGCGGCTCAGGCGCGGCCAGCGCGGCCCCGCCCGGGGCTGCCGGGGTGGCCTGCGGCGTGCCGGGGCGGGTCGGAGAGGCAGGCGCAGCGATCGTGGGCGGGGAGGAGGCCGGCTCCGCCGGGCGCGTTTCCAGCGCAACCCGCGTCCCCTGCACCAGCGCGGTCACCGGGGGGGCCGAAGGCGCCGGGGTGGCAGCGCCCGGGGCAGCGGCGGTGACCTGCGGCGCGCCGGCGCGTGTGGGGGAGGGGGGCGCACCGGCCGCCGGCGGGGCGGAGGTCGGCGCTGCCGGGCGCGTTTCCGGCGCAGCCTGTGTCTCCTGCACAATCACAGTCACCACAACCGGAGACGCCGGGGTGGCAGCAGCCGGCGCGCAGGCCGCCAGCAGCGTGGCAAAAGCCAGCGCCAGCAGCAGCAGGCAAATCAGCCGGGTTCCTCGCTCACCGTTCATCATTCACACCTGCCCCGGACGCAGGTGCCGGGGTCTTTTATCGCAATGGAGCATAACTTGCTATGCCAATCAGACCTCTCTCATCCCCCTGCCCCTTCTCTCCCCGAAACAGGGAGAGAAGGGGAGAAAAGCCGTCGTTCCAGGCCGATTTTTCTCCCCCTTCCCGCTTCGGGACGGTCGGAGACCGGGTCGGGGGGGCAGGTCCGGTCGGCGATAGTAAGTTATGCGGTATTGCCTTTTATCGTTCATCACCTTCGGTCGTTCATCGTTCATCGTTCATCACCTTCGGTCGTTTACCCCCCCGGCTGGGCAAACAGGGTAGCTGCGGGCACGGCGGTGGCCTCGTTGCGCACCACCGGCCGGGCGGCGTAGGCCAGCAGGGTCAGCGCGCTGCACAGCAGCAGCAGGGTGAGCAGGGCAAGGGCAAGGCGAAGGCGGCGGGCGGTCATGGGAGGGAGGAGGAAGAAGGAAGGAGGAAGAAGGAAGGAGGAAGAAGGAAGAAGGAAGGAGGAAGAAGGAAGAAGGAAGGAGGAAGAAGGAAG
>CAYZNA010000503.1:0-2675 GCA_964478665.1 uncultured Anaerolineales bacterium | reverse complement strand
CAGCACCAGCACGCTGATGGCAATTTGCAATCTCTTCATGGGTATTTTTCTCCTCCAGAGCAAAAACAGGTTTGTGTTGCGTGAACGACGAAGTGCGGCAAATAGCAGACTGCTGTAGAGCATCACCTCCTTGGTTCGCATCTGCGATCTGGCCAATCCAGGTCGTGTCGCGTGGCTGCACCCACTGATTATAGCACGCGGAGCTTGAGCAGTTATTCGCGTGGATTGGGAGCGTCACAGGTTGGGGGCAAGAGTTTGAGCGGGTTGCGGAGGCCATTCGGGGCTCCAACCGGCGCAAATGCTGGTGATCGGCAATTGGCTGATGTGGTAACCGGCGAGTTGGAGCGGGCACTTGCCGCGCAGGCGTGGCTGGGCATCGTCCGAGAAGGGCGTGAAGCGATACAGCTTTGCCCCAACAAGCCCGGCCCCAAACAGGCCACAATGACCAACAGGTGCAGTCGGGATTGAATATATCGAAACAGGGAGAAAGATGTGGTAGACTTCATCATGCTAGTTCCGCTGTAATTGGATTCGAGTGAACAACCATACTTTACCGCAAACTGGCATTTTGATTATGGGCAATCCTGAACCAGTTTTTGAGCCACTTTACCGCCTGTTTGGCATCGAATCACCCGTTTTTTCCTGCTTTTACGCTCACGTCGGGGGGCGGCAGGATACGCGAGCGGCCATCTGGGGAGGCGTCCGAGAGGGGATCTGCCCGGATGGCGGCGACCGCATTAGTGGAGCACAGCATGGAACAACGCGTTTTTCACGGCAATATTGACCCGGAAGATCTGGCGGAGGCCCTGGAGGCCGAGTTCAACCGCGGCGAGTTTGTCGCGCAGCGCATGGGGCGCGGAGATAACTTCATGGTGCAGGTTGCCACGCGGCGCAATCAGCGTGCGGGTGGCCAGACCGCGCTCTCGATCTCGGTGCAAAAAGTGGAAGATGGGGTCGCGATAGGCGTGGGGCAGCAAGAATGGGTGGGAGTGGCCGCCAGCCTGGGCAAGACCGCTTTCAGCGCCCTGCGCAACCCCCTCTCGCTGCTGGGGCGGCTGGACGACATCGCTCAGGACGTGCAGAGTCTGCAACTGGAGGCCGATGTCTGGCGCACGGTGGAGGCGCTGGCGCGCACGGTGGGCGCCTCGCACCAGATCTCGGAGCGCCTGCGGCGGCTGGTGTGCGCCCACTGCGATACTGCCAACGAGGTGGGGGCCGAGAGTTGTGTGGCCTGCGGGGCCCCGTTGGGCAGGGCGCAACCAGTGGCTTGCCTTAACTGCGGCTTTGTCGTGCCTCCCGATCAGGGCCTGTGCCCCAATTGCGGCAAGCCGGTCGCAGGCGGCGGATAGCGGCTTCGCTGGCGCGCTACGCCCGCCATGCGCCACGCGAAGCGCCCGTCAGCCACCGGCCAATGTGCTACAATGCCCCCCTATGGCCAGGGAAACCCCAGTCCGCGAACAATATCTCAAAATTAAGCGCCAGTACCCGGATGCCATCCTGTTCTTCCGGCTGGGCGATTTTTACGAAACCTTCGACGCAGACGCGGAGATCGCCGCGCGCGAGCTGGAGATTGTGCTCACCTCGCGCAACGTGGAGAAGAACCGCCGGGTGCCCATGGCCGGCATCCCCTTCCACGCCGCGGAGAGCTACATTGCGAAGCTGATCGCGCGCGGCTATCACGTGGCGATCTGCGAACAGGTGGGCGATCAGCCGGTGCGCGGCCTGTTCCCGCGCGAGGTGGTGCGGGTGGTCACGCCCGGCACAGTGGTCGAGCCGGGATTGCTGCCCGGTCCGGCCAACAACTATCTGGCCGCGCTGGCGATGGACGGGGAACGCGCCGGCCTGGCCTACGCCGACATCACCACCGGGGAGTTTGCCGCCACCCAACTGGCCGGACCCGATCTGGCGGCCGGCCTGCGCAACGAGCTGACTCGCCTGCGCCCGGCTGAAATCCTGCTCCCGGAGCGCCCCTCCGGGGCGCTGGACGGCCTGCCCGGGCACCGCACCCCGCTCCCCGACCGCCGCTTCGACCCGGCTCGCGCCGAGTCCGAATTGCTGGCCCACTTTCAAGTGGCCTCACTGGCCGGCTTTGGCGTTGCCGGCCGGCCGCTGGCGCTGGCCGCCGCCGGGGCCATCCTCCAGTATCTCAAAGACACCCAGCCGGCGGCGCTGGGACAGCTCACCGCGCTGCACAGCTACAGCCTGAGCGACTTCATGACCCTCGACGCCGCCACCCGCCGCAACCTGGAGCTGACCGAGACCATCCGGGGCGGTGGGGTGCGCGGCTCGATGCTGGGGGTGCTGGATCGCACCGTGACGCCCATGGGCCGCCGGCTGATTCAGCAGTGGATCAACCAGCCGCTGCTCGATCGCGCCCGCATCGAGGCGCGCCAGGCGGGCGTGGCTTTCTACTTCGAGCAGGGCCTGCTGCGGGCCGAGTTCCGCGCCGCGCTCAAACCGCTGGCCGACCTCGAAAGGCTGGCCAACCGCGTGGTGGGCCGCAGCGCCTCCCCCAAAGATCTGCTGGGCCTGCGCGACACCCTGCGCGCCCTGCCGGCGATCCTCAGCCTGCTCTCGCGGCCCTCCCCGCCTTCTTCCGCCTCTCCGCTCCCCGCGCCCGCCGGCGCGGCCTTCGACCCCTGCCCCGAGGTGCCCTCCCTGCTCGACTCGGCCCC
>CAYZNA010000502.1:0-2678 GCA_964478665.1 uncultured Anaerolineales bacterium | reverse complement strand
CTTCGTCCAGGGCCAGCCCCCGATTGCCGCTATCGGGGGCCAGGCCGCGCAGGCGGGCTGCCGCCCACGAGAATCCCATCCCCAGCAGGTACAGGCCGGCCATCGTCCCCAACCCGACGGCGCCGCCCAGCAGGGTTCGTCCCCAGCCGCGCCCGGGGATCAGCGCCCCCACCCCGAGCATCAGGGCCGCCCCCGGCAGGGATACAATGTACAGAATCAACCGGTGCTCGAAGTCAATCACGGTGATGAGCAATAGCGTGAACAGCACTGCCCCCGCCGGGACGAACCGCTCCGGCCAGCGCGCCCACAGGCTGGCGAAGGCCACCGCCAGCCCCAGCTCCACCAGCGGCGGCCGCAGGCGCCCGCCCGCCCGTCCGGACGGCGCGCTGCAATGCGGGCAGCGACTGCCCCACAGCAAAAAGGCCAGCAGCCCGCTCCACAGCCACGGTCGCGCCGGTCGCCCGCAGTAATCGCAGGCCGGCCAGGCGAGGGGGCGGGAGAAGCGATCGGGCGCCTCCAGCGTGCGCCCCGGCAGATCGTCTGCCAGCAAGTTGAGCACCGCCCCGGCCAGCCAGCCCAGCAACGCCGCCAGAAAAATCATGGCGCAATTATCGCACACTGCGGATGGCGGATGGCAAATGGCAAGTGGCAGATCGCACAGCACGCCTCGCCATTCCGCATTCACACCTGCCCCGGACGCACCCATAGGGCGACTGCGCTGGGTGCCGGGGTCATTCCGCATTCCCCATTCCGCATTCCCCATTCCGCATTCCCCATTCCCCATTCCGCATTTCCCTTCCTCCCCAACCTGCCGTACAATGGCGGTATGTCGCGCCCCCTGCCCGAACGCCGCCGCCTGAGCGCGGTGACGGCCATCATCCTGCTGGCCTTTGCCCTGGCGCGCGCGGTGAACCTGCCGGCCCGCGTCGCCACCGTCACCCTGTTCGGCAGCCCCTTCCGGCTGGACCTGACCGGCAACATGCTGCTGGTCCTGCTGGCCGCCGGCCTGATCGCCACCGGCTCCGACAGCCTGCTGCGGGCGCATCCGCGCCTGGCGGGGCAGCGAGGCCGCACCACGGCCATGCACTGGATCCTGCCCGGCCTGACCGCGATGGGGCTGGGAAGCGCGCTGAGCCTGGCCCCCACCGGCCCGCTGTGGTGGGGAGGGCTGGCCGTGAGCGCGCTGCTGTTGCTGCTGGTGCTGCTGGGCGAATTCATCGCGGTGGACCCGGCCGATCCGCGTTACGACGCGGCCGCGCTGGGGCTGAGCGCGCTGGCGTACGCGCTGGTGGTGTTGCTCACCGGTCTGTTGCACGCGGCCCACCTGCGTTCGGCCATGGCGGCGCCGCCGGCGGCGCTGTCCATCGGGCTGGTGGGCCTGCGCCTGTTCGCGCTGAACGGTCTGCCGGGGCGGCGGACCTGGCCGTATGCTGCCGCGCTGGCCCTGCTGGCCGCAGAGAGCCTGTGGGCGCTGAACTACTGGCGGGTGGGCCGCATCGGGGCCGGGCTGCTGCTGCTCGGGCCGGCCTATGCCTGGGTGGGGCTATCCCAGGCCCACTTGCGGGGCGAACTGACCCGGCGCCGGGCGCTGGAATACGCGCTGGTGGGCGGGCTGGCCCTGCTGGTGGGCCTGATCCTGGCCGGGGTGCGCTGAATTGGTGGGCGGGTAGGCGAGGGCAATGCCCTCGCCTACCCGCCCAGGCAAGACACAGGCCTTCTTTGACAAACCGGGGCTTTCGGCTATACTTTCCTACCTCACCGCACGCCCGATCCGGTGCCGTTTCCAGCCTGTTTGAGAAAGGAGGCCGCTTCATCTTCCGTAACGCACGTCACCCTATTGACCCGTTTTCCCGTTCTGCTCTCACAGGAGGAGTGAAGAACCATGTATCACAAGAGAAGCTTGCTGATTCTGACCGCGCTGGCGATCGCCGGGATAATCCTGGCGGCTTGCCAGCCGGTGGCGACCCCGGCCCCCACCGCGGTGCCGCCCACCCAGGCCCCCCCGCCCACAGCGGTGCCTTTTGTGGGCGACAAGTTGGAGGCGCCCAACTGTGACTACGGCGGCAAGATCAAGTCCATCGAGGCGGTGGATCGCCTGACCGTCGTCTTTACCATGTGCAAGCCCGACCCGGCCTTCCTGGCCAAAGCGGCCTTCATCCCCTTCGGCGTCCAGCCCAAGGAATGGATCGAGAAGACCGGCGGCACGGGCGAACTGCTCGAGCACCCGATCGGCACCGGCCCCTTCATGCTGGCGAGTTGGGAGCGCGGCGACAGCATCACCTTCAAGCGCTTCGATGGCTACTGGGGCGAGAAACCGGCCTACGGGACGCTGGTGTTCCGCTGGGCCACCGAAGCGGCGGCCCGCCTGCTGGAACTGCAATCCGGCACGGTGGATCAGATCACCAACGTTGGGCCGGATGACTTTGACAAGGTGCGCGGCGACTCCAAACTGCAGTTGCTGCCGGTGTCAAACCCCAACGTGATGTACCTGGCCATGACCAACACCTTCAAGCCGTTCGACGACGTGCGCGTGCGCGAGGCTGTAGCCATGGGCATTGATCGCCAGCGCATTGTGGATAACTTCTACCCCGACGGCTCGGAAGTCGCCTCTCACTTCACGCCGTGCTCCATCCCCAACGGCTGCACGGGCGACGCCTGGTACAACTTCGACCCGGCCG
>CAYZNA010000501.1:0-2703 GCA_964478665.1 uncultured Anaerolineales bacterium | reverse complement strand
GAGGAGCGCGCCGCGGCTGCCATCATGATTGGGGAGGTGGGCTACGTGGACGCCATCCCGGCGCTGGAGGGGCTGGAGGCCCGGCTGGAGGGCCGCCGCGCCGGCCAACTGGCCATGTCCTTCGCCCCCCCGCGCGAGGACCCGGCCGCCGATCTGCTGTTGCCGGCAGTCAAAGCGGCGCTGGAAGTGCTGCGCGAGGTGGATTGAGACAGACCATGAGAGCGATGCTGCTGGAGGCGCCGGGCGGGCCGTTGCAGTTGCGCGAGGCGCCGGTGCCGCGTCCGGGGGCCGGACAGGTGCTGCTGCGGGTGGCGGCCTGCGGCGTGTGCCGCACCGACCTGCACATTCTGGATGGGGAACTCAGCCAGCCGAAGTTGCCGCTGATTCTGGGGCACCAGATCGCCGGACGGGTGGCGCTGCTGGGCGAGGGCGTGACCGGCTTCCAGCCCGGAGAGCGGGTGGGGGCGCCGTGGCTGGGCTACACCGATGGGACCTGCCGCTACTGCCGCCGGGGGCATGAGAAGCGGTGTGACGCGGGGCGCTTAACCGGCTACACACGCGACGGGGGCTATGCCGAGTACGCCGTGGTGGACGCGCGCTACTGCCTGCGACTGCCGCCGGAATACGACGACGCCGCGGTCGCGCCGCTGCTGTGCGCCGGGCTGATCGGCTACCGCACCTACCGCCTGGCCGGGGAAGGGGTGGAGCGGCTGGGGATTTACGGCTTTGGCTCGGCCGGGCACATTGTAGCCCAGGTGGCGCTGCACGAGGGCAAGCAGGTGTATGCCTTTACCCGCCCGGGCGACGAAGCCACGCAGGCCTTTGCCCGCGAGCTGGGCGCGGCCTGGGCCGGGGACTCCACCGCCCTCCCGCCCGAGCCGCTGGACGCCGCTCTGATCTTCGCCCCGGTGGGCGCCCTGATCCCGGCCGCGCTGCGAGCTACCGCGAAGGGCGGCGTGGTGGTGAGCGGCGGCATCCACATGAGCGACATCCCGGCCTTCCCCTACCGCCTACTGTGGGAGGAGCGGGTGATTCGCTCGGTGGCCAACCTGACCCGCGCCGATGGGGAGGCCTTCCTGCGCATTGCGCGACAGGCGCCGCTGCGCACCGAGGTGGAAACCCTGCCGCTGGAGGCGGCCAACGAGGCCCTCTCGCGCCTGCGCGCGGGGGAGGTGCGCGCCTCGGCGGTGTTGCTGGTGGGAGATCACCCGCCGCGCGAGTCATTCTCGGGGCCATTGACGGAATAGAACAATTGTGCTATTCTATGGCCGTCACCGCGTCCCGATCTGCCAAAAGGAGAAAAGCCCATGTCCCATGCCATTGTGCACGTTGAAATCCCATCCGGCGATCCGCAGGAAGCCGCGAAGTTCTACGGCGACTTGTTCGGCTGGAAGATCGAAGTGGATCAGATGTATGACTACGTCCAGTTTGTGCCGGAGTCCGGCCCCGGCGGCGCATTCCCCAAAGCCGATGGAGAGATGGCCAGGCTCGGTGAGGTGTTGGTCTACTACCACACCGAGGATATTGACGCCACGCTGGCGCGGGCGGAACAGTTGGGCGGAAAGGTGGCCCTGCCCAAAACCGAGATCCCGCACGTGGGTTGGTTCGCGCTTTTCAATGACCCCAGCGGGAACCGCATGGGTTTGTTCAGCGAGGGCGGTTCCGGCGAGGGGTAGCGACCGCGCCGCGCCCCGGCACAGGCCACAAACGAGACCGGGTGGGCATTTGCCCACCCGGTCCTTTTTGCGGCTCCTCCTGACTCGGCGGGGAGGCCTCGAAACCCGCGTATCATCCCGGCAGGCCCCGGAGACCTCCGGTTCCCGGCTCGGGTGTTCTCAGAGCCTGTCCGAATAGACCTGGTGGGCCGGCGTGCCCGTGCTACGCAGGGCGCATGCTGTGCAGGGCGCATGGGGTGGGGCGTATGGGGCCGGGCGGCTAGGCCCGCGAGGTCTGCAAGACCTCGCGGGTCTGACGGGGGCCGGGCGCATGGCGCGAAGCGTGCGCCCTCTGCGGGGGTTACTCGGATACGCTCTCAAAGATCCAGCGGTCGTTATCCCGCGTCCACGAGACCAGTTCCTGCGGCCCAAAAAACAGCCCCACCTCTTTCTGGCTGTTTTCTACCGAGTCCGAGCCATGGGTCAGGTTGCGCCCGATCTCAAGGCCAAGATCGTGGCGGATGCTGCCCGGCGCGGCCTCGGTGGGGCGGGTGGCGCCCATGGTCTGCCGCACCGCGGCGACGGCGTTCGGCCCCTCCCAGACCATCACCATCACCGGGGCAGAGGTGATGTAGTCCACCAGCCCGGCGTAGAACGGCTTGTCGTGGTGTACCGCGTAGTGTCGTTCCGCCAGCTCCCGGCTCATCTGCATGAACTTTGCGCCGGCCAGGCGCAGGCCGCGCGCCTCCAGCCGGCGGGTGATCTCGCCGATCAGTCCACGCTGCACGGCGTCTGGTTTGATAATGAAAAGCGTGCGTTCCAAGTAGTAATCCTCCATAGAAGAGGAATTGCGCAGTTGGGGGCCTGCTCACCACAAAGGGCACAAAGAACTCCAGGGAAATCTTCGGGAATCTTGGTGCCCCTGGTGGTCTTCGTGGTTCACGTGCGTAACTCCTGAAGAAAAGATGTCGGGCCGGGAGACCCGCAAAAGGCGGCGGGCGCGGAACGCTCTCACCCCGCACACTCGCCCCCTGCCGGGAGCGCCCCC
>CAYZNA010000500.1:2259-2722 GCA_964478665.1 uncultured Anaerolineales bacterium | reverse complement strand
GCGACATCCAGTACGCCTTCGCCGGCAAGTACCTCGGCGGGCGGCCCTCCGACCCCGACTGCTACAAAAGCCGCGCGCTCCCCGGCGAGGGCGCGGATTACCTGCACGAAGTGGATTACCCCGAAGTGATGCGGCGCGCGTGGTTTCAGCAGGCCATTGCCCGGCTGCTGGAACTGGCCGACGAGCAGACCACCGCCATCCTGTGCAGCGAAGAGGACCCGGCGCAGTGCCACCGCCACCACCTGATCGCAAAATACCTGCTGGCACAGCATCCGGAAGTGACCGTGCGGCACATTCGCGGCGACGGCACGGTGTACGGGGCCGCGTCCATTCTGGACTCGGTGGACGAACCCGCCGCCGAGCAACCCTCCCTGTTTTAGAGCCTGCCCCGGAGTCAACGATGAGACTGTACACCATCGGCTTCACCCAGAAGCGCGCCGAGACCTTCTTTGACCTGCTGCGC
>CAYZNA010000500.1:0-2249 GCA_964478665.1 uncultured Anaerolineales bacterium | reverse complement strand
CCAACTCTCCGGCTTCGCCCGCAAAGACGACCTGCCCTATTTGGTGGACCGGCTGGCGGGCGGCTGCCGATACATCCACCTCCCGGAGTTGGCCCCGACGAAGGAGATCCTGAACGACTACCGCGCGGACGGGGACTGGCCCCGTTACGTGGAACGCTTCGAGGCGCTGATGGACGCGCGGGACATTCCGGCCACGCTCGACCGGGCCGAATTTGAAGCCGCCGCCTCCTGCCTGCTGTGCAGCGAGGCCACCCCCGAGCAGTGCCACCGCCGCCTCGTGGCCGAACGGCTGGCCGCGCACTGGCCGGGCGTGGAGATCGTGCATCTGTAAGTCAAACCTGACAGGTCTCAGAGACCTGTCAGGTTTGAGAAGTGGTGCCCGTGAAAACCCCACTGGCAATCACCGATCTGACCCGCATGCAGCGCGGCTGCGTGTGCGTGGCCGGGTACGATAAAGATGGCCGCTGCGTGCGCCCGGTGCTGCCCCCGCCCGGCATCCTCGAGAGCAGCCTGTACGCCGGCGAGCGCCCGGCTATCTTTCCCTTCGCGGTGGTGGAATACGATCTGCTGCAACCGATCGTCGAGCCGCCCCATACCGAAGACTGGCGCTACGACCCGGCCTCGGTGCGCTTCCTGCGCCCGGTGGCCCCGGAGAAGTGGCGCGGCGTGCTGGAGATGGGCCTGTTCGGAGAGGTGGCCGCCATCTTCGAGCAGCCGGTTCTCACCGACCCGGGCTTCTACGTGATGGCCGGGCAGGGGCCGCGCTCGCTGGGCACGGTCCGGCCGCAGCTCGTTTTCAGCGCCACGTACCGACCAAAGGCCGACCGTTGGGACTACCGCCTGCGGTTTGTGGATGGCGCCGGGGCGGTCTACAATCTGCAAGTCACCGATCTGGCGTGGCGCTATCTGTGCGACCAGCGGCGTGAGGCAGGCGAGGAGCCGGACCGGATCGCGGCAGACCTGACCGCGGCGCTCAAATCCGCCGAAGTCTACCTGCGCATCGGCCTGGCGCGCGGGTGGGAGAAATACCCCGACCGCTGCTACCTGCAAATCACCGGGGTGCAGGCCTTCCCGGACTACCTGCACGGCAAGACCTTCGCCGATTTATCCCCCGGCACACGGTAGGCGATCAACGATCCCTCAGCCGTCGCGAATCATTTGACAGCCGTCGCGCCATGCGTACAATACGTAAAGTACGCAACCTTCACGGAACTGTGAGCCACACGATGACCCCAGCCACTACCATCAACCGTACTGAACTGGCCCGCCGCACTCGTCAGATCATGGAACAGGCCCGGCGCGGACGCACGCTGATTGTTGAAAGTTACGGGGAAGAGCAGGTGGTGGTCATGGACGCGCTCGACTACCGCCTGCTGCGCTCGGTGGCCACGCACGGGGTCGATTACACGCGGGGCGTTTCCGTCGAGACGCCAGCCTCCGGGCAGCCCGGCCTCACCCGGGCGGATATCGAGCAGACGATCGCGGCAGCCGGGGGCGACTCCCAGGCAGGGTGGAATCGAGCGATGGCCGCTTACCTTCAGGCAGAGATCAGTCTGGGGCGGACGGCGGAGTTGCTCGAGCTTTCCCCGTTTGAACTCAGGGAAAGGTTCAATCGTCTGGGCCTGCCCCTGCTACTCGGCCCGACCACCGCGGAGGAAGCCCTGAGTGAGCTGGATGCCTTGCGGCAGTGAGGCGCAGAGCATCTATCATGCAACTCGCCCTGCTGGATTGCACAGTGCTCAGCAACTTCGCCCATGTCCGCCGGCCGGATTTGCTCCGCCTTGCCCTCGGTTCCTCCGCGTCCACTACTCCAGAAGTGATGGCCGAACTGCGCCGGGGGCAGGAGTTGGGGGCAGTGCCATCGCTCGACTGGCGTTGGCTGGCGATCCTCAGGCCGGCAGAAGATGAACAGAAGGTCGCAGAGGCGCTGAGGAGGCAGGTAGACCCCGGAGAGGCCGAGTGCATCGCAGTGGCCCAGGCCCGGTCCGGGACGCTCCTCTCCGACGACGCAGCCGCGCGCCGGCTGGCCCGAGGACGCGGCTTGCCTGTCTCCGGCACCATCGGAGTGTTGCTGGCGCTGGTCAGCGAATCCCACATATCCATGAAGGAAGGCGACCAATTGCTGGCGATCATGGTTGCCCGGGGTTATCGTTCGCCTGTCGCCTCCCTTGGAGAACTGCTACCGTGAACGTTCCATCTAGCCATGAACCCGTCATCGGCCTCGAAACCCACATCCAACTGAACACGCG
>CAYZNA010000499.1:0-2722 GCA_964478665.1 uncultured Anaerolineales bacterium | reverse complement strand
GCGCCCGTTGACCATGTTGACTACCGCACAGAAGTTGCAGAAGAACGGGCAGCCGTACGACGAGTGGTAGCCAAGGGTGCGGTTGCCGAGAAAGGTGCGCCGCAGGTAGCGCTCGACCGGCAGACGGTCAAAGTTGAACTCGGGCAGCCGGTCGGGGTGGGGGTGGAGGGGGGTGGGGAGGAGCATGGGCGTGGGGGATTGGAGATTAGAGATTAGAGATTGGGGATTGGTAAGTGGTAAGTGGGGAGGGGGGAGGGTTCGGGAGAGGAGGCCGGGGAGGGGTAGGGGGAGGGGTTTGGCGCCGGGGGTTCGACCCGAGAGGTGGTCCAGCAGCGCCAGCAAGACCAGTTCGCCGTGGCCGCGCACGACGTAGTCCACAAAATCCGATCGCAGGCAGGCCTCCCAATGCTGGGTGGGGAAGTAGCCGCCCCAGACGACCACCAGCGCCGGGTGGCGGCGTTTGAGCGCGCGGCACAGGGGGACGGCTTGCTGTAGCTGTGGGCCGGGCATCACGGTGACGGCCAGAATGGGAGGCAGCGCTTCCGCCCCCGGCGGGCGAGGGGCGTCGCCCGCGCGGATCAGCGAGTCGAGCCGCGCGAGCGGGTCTGGCTCCAGGTTGCCGTCCACGATACAATAGTCGTACTTGCCCTCCAGCACGGCGCCGAGGGCCAGCAGCGAGAAGGGCAGGATGGGCTTGCGCCCGGCCGAGGACTGAGGGTTGTAGAGTATGATCATCGCACGAGATAGGCCGTCAGCACTTCGTTGAGCAGATCGCGGCCGGCGGCCGGCTCGGCGCGGAAGCCGTGGGCCGCCAGCGCGGCCAGCGCCCCCGGCGCGTCGCCGTCGGTGGAGAGCACCAGCAGCGCCCGCCCGCCGGGGGTGAGGTGATCCGCCAGCCCGGCGGCAAAGCGCTCCGGCACCTGCTCGCCGCGCCAGGCGTAGTCGAGCAAGTCGCGGGGCCGGCCTCGATAGAAGGGCGGGTTGAACAACACCAGATCGAAACGCTCGCCGGCCAGCGGGGCAAACAGGTCCCCCTCCCGGACCGATACCCGGTCCTCCACCTGGTTAAGCAGCGCGTTGATGCGCGTGCAGCGCACGGCCAGCGGGTTCACGTCCACCGCCAGCACGCGCGCCCCGCGCCGGGCGGCGAACACCGCCCCCACCCCGGCGCCGCAGCCCAGGTCCAGCACCCGTTCCCCGGCAGCCAGCGGCAGCTCGCTCAGGGCATCGGCCAGAAACGCCCCGCTGCGCAACAGCACCGGGTTGAAGACCTGCGGCAGCACCAGCAGCGGCACGCCGTGTACCTGCTCCAGCACCAACCGGCGGTAGCGCCGGTCGAGCAGCCGGTAGCGAACGGCCAGCCAGCCGCGCGCCAGGCGACGGATCCATCTTCGACTGGCTGCCGAGAGGAACGCTTCGCGGGAACGCTTCGCGGGAAGAAGGAAGGAGGATTGGTGATTTCTGGTCATTGCGTTTGCCGGCATTTAGTTGTACAAGTCCTACATTGGACTTCACCGATCAGATTACCCTGACCGGTTTTCCGTGGGAGGGACCACAGATGATCTCCGGTGCACTTGCACAAAACCCCGCCAACCTGCAGACCGCTCTACACGACTGTCACCAGCATCTGGAACGTGTGACCGCGGCGAACCGCGCCTACGCGGCGGAGCTGCGAACGGTTAGCGAGCACATGAAGGAACTGGACGATCTGAAAGTGACGTTCATCTCACTTGTCAGCCACGAGCTGCGCACGCCGGTGAACATTCTCAACGGCTTCCTGAGTATCGCGGTGGACGACCTCGCCGAGCAATTGCCCCCGGAGCAGCGCAAATACCTTGAGACCGCGCGCGACAACGCCCGCCGCCTGACCCGCATTGTACAGGAACTGACGGACTTTTCCCGCCTGCAGAGCGGCCATCCGGTGGAACTGGCCGATCCGATTGCGTTGGGGGAGGCGCTGGCGCAGGTGGTGGAACTGCTCTCCCCGGCGCTGGCCTCCAAGGGGCTGGCCCCCATCTTTCAATTGCCGACCGACGTCCAGAACCTGCGGTACGACGGAGAGAGCCTGATCGTGATCTTCCGCAACCTGCTGTCCAACGCGGCCAAGTTTACCCCACCCGGCGGCAACATCTGGGTGACCGGCGCCCGCGGCCGTGGGCTGGCGGCGGTGCAGATTCACGACACGGCCTCGCCCATCCCACCCGAGCGCGAGAAGGCGATCTTCGAGGACTTCCGGCAACTGGAGAATCACCTCACCCGGCGCTACGAGGGGCTGGGGCTGGGGTTAGCAGTGGCGCGGCGGACCGCTCGCGCGCTTTCCGGCGACATCAACCTGACCGTGCGCGGCAGCGAGGGCAACACCTTCACCGTTACCCTGCCGGCCGGCTGATCGAAGGCGCTCACTGCCACCATCGTCGTCACTCCCCCCGCTGCCGTCACTCCCGCCGCTGCCGTCACTCCCGCCGCTGCCGTCACTCCCGCCACTGCCGTCACTCCCCCCGCTGCCGTCACTCCCCCCGCTGCCGTCACTCCCCCCGCTGCCGTCACTCTCGCGAAAGCGGGAGTCCAGTTTGCCCGGAGGCAAAGAATAGGGGTTTCCCCCGCCTGACTGCGTACTTTCCGGACTGGACAGCCCGGTCCGGTTGCGGTACACTCCGGGCTAAGTTCATCTCGCAGGAATTTCCTCTTGTTCGTAGTTGGGCACGAAGCCTGCGGAGTGCCC
>CAYZNA010000498.1:0-2730 GCA_964478665.1 uncultured Anaerolineales bacterium | reverse complement strand
ACCCCGCCGTCACCCTGACCATTCAGTCGAACCTCAGCCCCCCCTCTGCCCCCGGCTGCCAGTACAGCACCGGAATCGCCCACTCCGGCCTGCCCAGCCCGGCCTCGCGCATTACCGCCTTGTGGCCCTCAGCCACGCCGACTCACTACTACAACCGCATCGGCGTGGCCGTGCTGGCGCTCACCGGCACCATTCGCGTGGGCGACGCCATCCAGATCATTGGCCGCTCCAGCGACTTTGAGCAGCGGGTGGTCTCGCTCCAGATCGAGCATCAGGCGGTGAGCGAGGCCGGGCCGGGGGCAGACGTGGCCCTGCGGGTCAACCAGCGCGTTCGCCCGCACGACGGCGTTTTCCGGGTCGGGCGGGAGTAGCGGCGGGCGCCAGATTCACTGACCGGGGAATCGGGCTCGGCTATTCCGGCACGTGCCACTCCATTCCCTGAGGCCCGGCGTTGATGACTGGCGTCCGGCCAAGGGTCCCTTTTTGCCCGCCGCAAGCGTGAATGTGCCCGCAGACGACCAGCCGCGGCTGTACCCGCATCACCGCATCGCGAATCGCAGCACTCCCCAGATGCTTCCCCTGCGGCGTGAGATCCACAACTCCATGGGGCGGCGAGTGACTCACAAGGATGCAGCCTGCCGGACAGTTCGCGAGCAGTTCCCCGGCCTGGTCCTCTGAAAAGTCGTAGCTCCAGGCCCCGAATGGCGTGACCGGAATGCCGCCGCCGATTCCGTAGAATGTGAGACCAGCAAGCGTCACGCTTGCGCCATGAAGGACATGGGCCGACGGCCAGCCGCGGCAGGCCTCGCGCAATTCATCGGTGGTTTCATTGTTGCCGGCCACCAGAACGGTTGGCCGGGTGACCTCTCGTAAGATGCGGATGCAGGCGCTGATGTTGCGCCGGACGCTGGCAAAATCACCGGCGCCCACCAGGACATCGGCGGTCCGGGCTTTTTCAACGAGGCGGCGCGTCGCGGCTTGATCGGTGTGCAGGTCGCTAAAGAGAAGTAGTTTCATCTGAGGAGCAATGATGCCCACCGGGGATATGACCCTGGCCCGCAGGGCAGAGATGCCCATGAGCAGCCAGCCGATTTGCCCTGCGAGCATCCACCCGAGCACGGGAACAATCAGGCCGCCGGAGGCATCCCCCAACAGGGTGTGCGCGAGGCGTGGCCATGCCCGACCTGGCTACCTGCGGCCGCGTGGGACGTGCAATGGGCCGGGTGTGGCAGGTTGGCGCGCCGGCCCGGGGCCAGGGCGTCGGCGGGGAGCGCTGCCAGCGCGAAGAGCAGCGAGAGAACTGCGAGGAGTATCGCTCCCCACAGTCGAGAATCTAGTCGGAGCATGGCTGACCTCCAGAATACACTCAGCACCCGGCAGCTCGCAATTGTGGGCGTATTGTAGACGTGCCGGACACGCTGCGCAAGTTGGGTTTCACCCGGACAGGCGAGGCGTGTCGGGTCCGGCCAGACGGCGGGCTGTGCGGCCAGGTTCCCCGGAAAACCCTCCCCCGCACGGGGTGACAACTGACACTGGCGCCGACTCCCCACACGGCCTACCCTCCCGCCAGCCCGGGGATTCCTCCGGCTGCCGGGGCAGGGGCACTCACCGCCCCCCCAGAAGGAGCACCCAACCGTTGCTCCACTATCAGGGGCGCACGCTGGAAGATTACCTGGGCGACCTGCGGGCAGCGGTGGCGTACGTGCAGGCGCACCCCACCGAGGAGGGCGGGATGGCGCCAGTGTACGGCATGGCCGCCACGCTCCCTTTCCGGGGCGTGGTGAGCGACCTGTTGAAGCGGTATATGGATTTGTTGTATAAGGCCTGACCTGGCCGGCTACAGCAGGCCCAGACGACCGGCTAGCTTGTAGATTTCATCGTCGTTGCGTGGGCCGACCAGTTCAACCCGGATCAGCTTCTGCGTGTCGTCCACGGTGTAGAAAACGCGATGCTCCCCGCTGTCTACCCGATAGCCGATACCGATCTTCTTGCAGTCCTGCGGGCGCGGATTGAACTGCAGGGAGAAAATCTTGAGCGTGATCTGGCGATGCACTTTCGCCGGGTATCGCCTGGTGTCCCGCAGCACTTTCAGCACCCGCTCCTCGAGCAGGATGCTGTACATCATTGCTCGGCCGTGGGCGGGTGAAGCTGCTCAGCGAAGAGCTCCTCGTGCTGGCGCAGCAGAGCCTCCAGCGGCTGATACCCGCTGGCCGTCTCCTGCGCCCGCTGCAGCAAAAAGGCGTCCCTGGCGGCCTCCAGCGCCTGCTGCCGCCGCACCAGCGCGTCATAGGCTTCGTAGTCCATCAACACGGCGCGGGGGCGGCCTCGCAAGGTCAACACCACAGGGTGTTCTTTCAGGCCTGCCAGCACGTCCTTCGCTCTGCGGCGTAAGTCGCCGAAAGGCACGATTGGCGTCAGGGTTTGCATGACTGTCTCCTGTTCTGTTCACTGATCAGTTCGCTGATCAATTCATTGCACATTCTATTCCTCGTAAGCGTGGCTGTCAAGTCGGAGCGGACGATGGGACGATGAGTGGGATTGGGGATGGCTTCACCCTACAGAGCCTCCTCGACCGGGCGAAGGAGACCCGACCCGCGCGTCATAAGCCTGGTAGTCCATCAGCACGGCGCGGGGGCGGCCTCGCAGGGTCAACACCACCGGGCGTTCTTTCAGGCCTGCCAGCACATCCTTTGCCCTGCGGCGCAAGTCGCCGAAAGGTATGATTGGCGT
>CAYZNA010000497.1:0-2731 GCA_964478665.1 uncultured Anaerolineales bacterium | reverse complement strand
CCACTCCCCCGCGCCGGGTAACCTTGCGCGCGCTCCCCGCCAGATTCACCAGAATCTGGCGCCGGCGGCCCGGGTCGCCGCGCAGGTAGGTGGGGATGCCGGGCTGGATCGAGCAGGCCATCTCCAGCCCGCGATCCTCGGCACGCGCGGCCATGGTATCTGCCACGCCCTCCACGGTCGAACGCAGGTCAAAGTCAATGGTCTCCAGCTCCATGCGGCCGGCCTCGATCTTGGAAAAGTCGAGAATATCGTTGAGCAGGCTGAGCAAGGCGTCGGCGCTCTCACGGGCTGTGGTGACAAAATCGCGCTGCTCGGGGTCAAGGTCGGTGTCCAGGACGAGTTCCAGCATACCAATCACGCCGTTCATCGGGGTGCGGATCTCGTGGCTCATGTTGGCCAGGAATTCGCTCTTGGCGCGGTCGGCCTCCTCAGCCTCGCGGCGGGCGCGCATCAGGTCGCTGATGTTGTGATACAGCCCGACTGCCCCCACGCGCTCCCCGGCCACCAGCACCGGCACGCCGAAGACTTCCACCTCCACCTGCCCGCCGTCCTTGCGCCGCCGCTTACCTGTCCCGTGGGCCACCTGCCCGGCCATGGCCTGGTGGGTGAAGGTTGTGGCCTGCATCCGCGCCTCCGGGCTGGCAATCAGGTCGTCGAGATTGCATCCCAGAACATCGGACTGCCGGTACCCAAACAGGCTCTCAAAGGCCGGGTTACAGGAGGTAATCTGCTCCTGCAGGTCCAGGGTAACAATCGCAACCGGGCTGTTTTGCACCAGCGCCTCGAAGAATTGCTTCTGCCGCTGCAGCTCGGCCTCCGCCTGGCGCTGGCGGGTGATGTCGTGGTACAGGGCCAGCACGCCCACTTGCTCGCCGGCCACCACCACCGGCACGCCGAAAATCTCCACGTCCAGCGCAGCGCCGTCCTTGCGCACCCGCTGGCCAATGCCGTGCACCACGTCGCCCGCTATTACTCTCCGGGTATAGCCCAGCGCCTCGTCGCGGCTGGCTTCGCCGGCAACCAGCGCATCAATCTCCCTGCCCGCCGCCTCCTGCCGGGTGTAGCCGAACAACCGCTCAAAGGCCGGGTTGCAGGCCACCACCCGCTGTTGCAGATCCAGGGTGACAATTGCCAGCGGGCTATTCTGCACCAGGGCCTCAAAGTACTGCTTCTGGCGCCCGATTTCGGCGGAGGCCCGCTCGCGTTCGGCGTTCTCTTGCCGCAGTTCAGCGTTGGTGCGCGACAGCTCGGCGGTGCGTTCGGCGACCTTTTGTTCCAGTTCTGCTGCCACTCCCGCCAGCCGGTCCTGCCGCGATCCCGCCAGGGCGGCCACTGCCCCGAGCACCCAGGGGACCGTGTCCAGCAGCCACAACATGGGATCGGAAAGGTGCGCCCGCACGGCCATGCCGGCGGTGAGCGGCAGGCCGTGGGCAGGCAGGTGAACCAGCGTGCCGGCGATGGGCAGCCCGGCGCCGGCCATCCAGCCCAACAGCGCGTAGCGGACGGTGTGCGTGGAATGCAGGACAGACTTCGTTTTCATGGGTGATTCCGGACGACAGGAAAGGAGCGCGCCTGCTGCGCAGGCGGCCGGCGCCTCCCGTCCGGCGGGCGCGACTGCGATGAACTGACCCGCCTGAGCAGGGTGACCCCACAGTGTAGCGCGAGTGATCCGGGAGCGCAAACCCCCGGCGGTGGCGTTCTTCCGCCACATATCTCAGCGTCCCGCCACGGCGCGATCCGGCGACCGGGTTGCACGGCGGTGCATACCATTGCCTTTTCAGCCTGCTCCCGGTATAATCGCCCCACGTCGGGCGGTTAGCTCAGTTGGTTAGAGCATTGCGTTGACATCGCAAAGGCCGTAGGTTCGAGTCCTATACCGCCCACTGGAAACAACCAACTCCAAACTTCAAAACGCAAAGACCGGGACGAGTAACTCGCGCACGGCGACAGAGAGAGCGGGCCAATGATTGAGAGCCTGCTCCGCACGGCAGAAGTGAACACCCCCCGCGAGCGTGACCGGGAACGGGCGAAGCAATCTCTCGCCCCACTATCGGAAACGGGCCGGCCCGTTATAGCCGCAAGAGATAGTCGGGGCGTCATATAGTCTCGTAGTCGAGTAGTCGGGTGGTCGCGGAACCGTCTGACTACCAGACCACTTGACCAACAGACTACCGGACTAAACTGGGTGGAACCGCGTGAGCAGAGGCTCTCGCCCCAACGATGGGGCAGGAGTCTTTTTTATTCAGGTGCAAGTCACCCACCCAATATTCGGGGATTTCGGCGAGAATTCGAGGAGGAGAACATGCCAGAGAAAATCATCGAGAAGTACGAAACGACGGAACTGTACCGCATCCGCCACTCGGCCGCGCACGTGATGGCCCAGGCGGTGATGGAAATGTTCCCCGGCCAGGCCCAAATCGCCATCGGCCCGCCCATCGCCGACGGGTTCTATTACGACTTCGAGCTGCCGCGCCAGCTCTCGCCGGAAGACTTCCCGGCCATCGAGAAGCGCATGCGGCAAATCGTGGCCGGCAAACACCCGTTCGTGCGCCGCGAGGTCAGCGCCGGCGAGGCCCGTCAGACGTTCAGCGACCAGCCCTTCAAACTGGAGCTGATTGACGGGCTGGAGCAGGGCGGGCAGGACGAATACGGGGACGTAGGGGCGGACGTCCCTGTCCGCCCCGGGCAGGCAGAGACGCCTGCCCCTACCCGCCCCGGGCAGGCAGAGACG
>CAYZNA010000496.1:0-2732 GCA_964478665.1 uncultured Anaerolineales bacterium | reverse complement strand
CGACGGGGTGGACATCAAGCCCACCGAATTCTACAACCGGCTGAAGACCTCGCGCAGCATGCCCACTACTTCGCAGGTCTCTCCCGCCACCATGAAAGAGATCTTTGAACCGCTGGCGGCCGAGGGCCGGCCGATTCTGGGCATTTTCCTGTCCGGGGAACTCTCCCGAACCCTGTCCTCCGCCCAACTGGCGAAGGACCTGCTGGGCGGGGCCGACATCACCTTGCTGGACGCGCGCACGACCGCTATGGCGATGGGGTTTCAGGTGCTGGCCGCCGCCCGCGCGGCCGAGGCCGGGAAGCCCCTGCCGGAGGTGATTGCCGCCGCCGAGCAGGCCCGCGAGTGCACCGGCGTGCTGTTTGTGGTGGACACGCTGGAGTTTCTGCACCGCGGCGGGCGGATTGGCGCGGCGCAACGCTTTCTGGGCACAGCGCTGAACATGAAGCCGCTGCTGGAGGTGCGCGGGGGCAAGGTGGAGCCGATCGAGCGCGTGCGCACCGCCCGCAAGGCCCTGGCGCGGCTGCTGGACTTGATCGAGGAACGCACTGCCGGCCGCAGGCCGCTGCGGCTGGCCACCATCCACGCCGCCGCCGAGAGTCAGGCCCGCGAGTTGCTGGCTGCCGCGCAGGAGCGCTTCAACCCGGATGAGGCTCTGCTGAGCGAAGCCAGCCCGGTAGTGGGCACCCACGCCGGGCCGGGAACCCTGGGGCTGGCGTATTGCGCGGGGGTGTAGCGCCACTCAGGCGGAGCGCAGCCGCCTCACCACCCGCTGATCTGCGGGGAACTTGAGCGGCGGCAGCTCGTCCAGCGCAAAGAAGCCCACTTCCAGCAGGTCGGCGCCGGCCCGCAGCGCACCGGCGGCCAGGCGACAGCCGGTCCCCTTCGAGCAGGATCACGGCCACGCCGGCGGTCGGGTTGCGGCAGTGCACCCGGCCGCAGGCAGGGCAACGCCGGCGCTGCCGCTCCCCGTCCGGGAAAGACCGCAACTCGGCAGCACAGCGCGGGCAATAGCGATATTCCATCAGCAGAGACCAGATGCAAGAGAGCAGCGCGGGCGTCGTCCGCTCGCGCTGCTCTCTTGTGGGTCAGGGCCTTGCTCGGGAGGGTTCCGCCGGCAGACTCAGCGCCCGCCGGTCACGTTGTGCAGGCTATCGCAGGCCGGGCACGAACCGCCGGGCCGGATCATGGCATAGCCGGCCTGGGGATCGGCACCGTACTGGGTAAAGTCCACGTTGAAAACGATCATCAGTAGCACCTTGCCGCCTGTGGCGCCCAGGCTGTAGGCCTCCGACAGCCACTGCGCTTGCTGGGCCACCGTAGTGTTGGCCGCCCACGCAAACGAAGGCGCCACCTGATTCAGGTCGGGGTAGCCCTCGTCGGTCAGGTAGCCCAGCTCGGTGAAGCAGATCTTGCGCGCCCCGCCGAAGGCGTTGAAGTAGGTGTTGACCATGCCCGGATAGTAGCGGGTGTAGTAGCCGTCGCGCGGGTCGCCGGAGGACAGCGTGGGACTGATGATGCCCTCGTTGTAGTGGGCACCGATGCAGTCGGCGTAGCTGGCGGCGCCGGCCGCAGCCATGCCGTTGATGTAACGGATGTCGTTCCACACGTGATCCAGCCCGAAGGCCCCCTCCGCGCCGGTGGGAGCCGGCGCGCCAGAGATCACCAGCGTGCCGCCGTTGCGGGCCTTGATGGCGGTGTACGAGCGCCGCAGCATATCGGTGTAGCTGGTGGGGTTGATCTGCCCGGCCGGCCATTCGCGGTCAATGTTCATCTCGTTCCACACTTCGATGGCGTCCGCCCCGGCCCCGGCCAGGTCGGCCAAGTAGGCAGCGTACACATCGTAGTTGGCCCCGCCGCTGATGTTGGCCGGGTCGCCCAGCACGCTCAGCAGAATCTTGAAGCTCCTGCTGTGCGCGTCACTGATCAGCCCGAACTGGTCGGCGGCGGAGGCGCCCGGCGCCCAGTGCACCTGGCGTTTGACCCACGCCATTCCGGCGTACATCATCTTGTCCGGGTAGCTGAAGCCGGCCACCTGCCCGCCCAGCTCAAAGGCGTCGGCGGGGGGCGGCGGGGGCGGCGTCGCGGTGGGGCCGGGGGCCGGGCTGGTGGGCTGGGGAGTGCCGCCGGGGCAGGTTCCGCCGGGGAGGGTGAGCACCTGCCCTGCAAAGATCAGGTTGGGGTTGGTGATCCCGTTCAGCGATTGCAGAACGGCTACGGTGGTGCCGTAGCGGATGGCGATGGCGAACAGGGTGTCGCCGGATTTCACGGTGTACGTTCCGCCTCCGGGACACGTCCCGCCGGGCGGGCTGGCCGGCGGGGGACTGCCGGCCGCGCCGGGAATGATCAGCGTGGTGCCGGGGTAAATCAGGTTGGGGTTGGTGATGCCGTTGGCAGCGGCAATGGCCGTCCAGCTTACCCCGAACTTCAGCCCGATGCTGGAAAGCGTGTCGCCCGGCTTGACCACATAGGTCGTGTCTCGCTGCGGCGCAGCCAGGGCGGGGATTGCGGCGCCGAACAGCAAGCAGAGCACGAGCACAAAAGAGAACAGGCGTCTGGACATGAGTTGGCCCTTTCTGTAGACGATGTGTTTGCTAAGCAATCAAGACCCTGAGGGTCTTTGAAACCCTCAGGGTCTGAACTAAGGGTCCGTAAAAGTATAAGTTCCAAAATGCCGACCGATGTGGTATACCGGGGTCATCTCAGGCGCCACAGGAGGAAGTCTGCAATGTCAG
>CAYZNA010000495.1:0-2733 GCA_964478665.1 uncultured Anaerolineales bacterium | reverse complement strand
GGGTCTTCCCCGGCCTGTGGCTGGCCGTCCCGCCGCTGCTGGAGGGCGACATGGCCGCCGTGCTGGCGGAGCTTCAGCAGGGGCTGGCCCCCGATAGCGGCAATCGGGGGCTGGCCCTGGGGGAACACGTGGCCTTCGTCCAGAAACTGGCGTCAAGCGGTACGGAATGACTTCCAGTCGCCCCCACTCGTGACTCGCGTCTTCCGCTTCTCGCTCCTGCTGGCTGTCTTCTTCGGCATAGACAAGATCGTCGCCCTCGGGCGGCAGGTGCTCGTGGGGCGCGCCTACGGGGTGGGGCGCGCGCTGGAGGCCTTCAACGCCGCCAACAACCTGCCGGATGCACTGTTCGCGCTGATCTCGGGCGGGGCGCTGGCCATGGCCTTCATCCCGGTGCTCTCGGAATATCTGGAAAGGCGCGACCGGGCGGCGGCGTGGGGGCTGTTCAGCCGGGTGGCCAACACCGCCTTCCTGCTCACCGCCGGGCTGGCCCTGCCCCTGGCTGCCTTCGCCGGGCCGCTGGTGCGCCGGGTGGTGGCGCCGGGCTTTGACCCGCAGCAGCAGGCGCTGGTGGCCGCGCTGATGCGCCTCGACCTGATCGCCACCCTGATCTTCTCGGTCAGCGGGCTGGTGATCGGCGGCCTGCAGGCCAACCAGCACTTCTTGCTGCCGGCGCTGGCGCCCATTCTGTACAATGTGGGACAGATCGTGGGGGTGGTCTGGCTGGCACCGCACTGGGACATTTACGGCCTGGCCTACGGCGTGATCCTCGGCGCGGTGCTGCACCTCGGGGTGCAGATCCCGGCCCTGATCCGTTACGGCTTCCGCTGGACGCCCCGGCTGGACTGGGGCGACCCCGGCCTGCGCCGGGTGGCAAAGCTGATGGCCCCGCGCATCCTCACCCTGGCCGCCATCCACCTGATCTTCATCGCTACCGACCGCTTCGCCTCCCGCCTGAGCGCCGGCGCGGTGACCGCCATTGCCTACGGCTGGCTGCTGATGCAGGTGCCGGAGACGGTGATCGGCACCGCCATCGGCACCGCGCTGCTGCCCACCCTCTCCGAGCAGGCGGCGCGCGGGGACCGGGCCGCGCTGGCCGGCAGCCTGCGGCGGGCGCTGGCCGCCATCCTGGCCCTCACCCTGCCGGCGGCCGCGCTCGGCATTCTGCTGGTGCGCCCGTTTGTGGCGCTGGTGTTCGAGGGGCGGAACTTCACCGCCGAGGGCACCGCGCTGGTCAGCGCGGCGGCGCAGTTCTTTCTGCTGGGGCTGGTAGGGCACTCGCTGGTGGAGGTGGCGGCGCGCACCTTTTACGCCCGGCAGGACGCCCTCACCCCGCTGGCGGCGGCTGCCGCTACCCTGGCCCTGTTTGTGGCCGGCTGCGCCCTGTTTATCCCGCGCCTCGGCCATGGCGGGATTGCGCTGGCCAACTCGCTGGCGTTCTCGCTGGAGGCCGTGCTACTGCTGGGGCTGCTGTGGCGGCGCGGGGTGTTCAGCGCGTAAACCGGCGACGGGGAACCCGGGGAGTGCACCGTCTTTCTGGCGCAAAAGGCCGCGTGGAATCCAGGCTTCGGGCCGCGGCCGCGGAGTTCCACCTCAGACGCATCCTGCAGTCCAGGTTTGCGGCGCGGATGTTTCCCTTTCGCCGGCCGCCGATCCTGTCTTATCGTGCGCCACCCCGCTGCCGTTGCCGACAGCTTTCAGCGCCGGGGCTGGCTTACCATGGGCTGGGAGCAATTCGGAACCGAGTATGGACAGAGAACGTCTCGGGCGCTGGAGGCGCTGCGGGGGGTGAACTTGAAGATCGTGCTCTACGAGCAAATAGCAGCGGCGCCTGTGACCGAATTTAAGGCTCTTTTCTCGTTCCTGGGCCTTCGGGTCCCGTCCGATTTTGAAGGGGTTGTGAGGCGTTTTTCTGAGACTGGTGGTAGCGATAATCCTTATGAAACCCGCAGGATCTCGAAGGAGCAGATTGGCAAGTGGAAAGACAATCTGAGCAGCGCCAGCGTCAGCGAAGTGATGCGCGGATACTTCCGTTCCGACCTGCAATACTACCGGGATCAACTGCCGCCTGCGGCGGATCCGCTGCGCGAGCGCGTGTAGCGGGGGGCGTGGGGCGTGGGGCGTGAATCGTGAATCGTGAATCGGGCAGCCCGGCGCGCAGCGCGCCAGCGAGGGCTGCCGGATCTCACGGCCCCCACGGTCGAATGAACTCTTCCGGTTCGACCCCCAGCGCGTCGGCCACGCGCGAGATGTAGTTGAAGTAGCCGATGATCTGCGTCGCGTCGTGCAGGGCGCGGTCGTCGAAGCCGTGGGCGCGCAGCGCGTCGAGATCGGCCGGGGTCATGTCATGCTGCTGGTGGGTGAGCTTTGCAGCGAATGCGCACAGCGCGCGGTCGGGCGGGCTGAGCGGCGCGCCCCGCCAGTCGCGGACCAGGGCGTGCACATAGGCGTCGGCCTGCGCCGGGTCTTCCATCACTTTGCCAACCTCATCCCGGAGGTCGTGGGCGTGGGCCTGAGTTCAATAGTGGCAGCGCAGCTCAGCGGAGACCACGGTGGCCAGCATCTCGCGCTGCACCCGGCTGAGCGGCGATTTGCCCATCATCAGCGTGCCGTACAGCGCGATGCTGGTCTCCAGCGCACGGGAGTTGACCGACATAATGTGAACGATGTGCCATATCCGACCGGCGCGCTCGATGGCCACGTCGAACTGCTCTTTCAGGCGGCCGGTGGCTTCTT
>CAYZNA010000494.1:360-2748 GCA_964478665.1 uncultured Anaerolineales bacterium | reverse complement strand
CGTCCCTGCCCGCCCCGGCGTCCCTGCCCGCCCCGGCGTCCCTGCCCGCCCCGGCATCGGCCCCGCCCCACGGGGCGACCAGAGACGGTCGCCCCTACGTCGTCGTGTCACGTAGGGGCGGGCGTCCCTGCCCGCCCCGGCGTCCCTGCCCGCCCCGGCGTCCCTGCCCGCCCCGGCATCGGCCCCGCCCCACGGGGCGACCAGAGACGGTCGCCCCTACCTCGCCGTGTCACACCGATTTCCCCCGGGCGATCCGGCCAGGCAAGTATTCCGCCGGGGCCGGCAGGCAAATCGGCCGGGAATACTTGCCAATTCCGAGGCCCGAAATCGCTCCCAGGAAAATCAGTGTGACATGTTTTGCGTGCACACCCGGGGTCGGCCCGCTGGTAAAAAGCACGCCGTGGCACTATACTCGGGAGGTATCAACCGGGAGGGTGACCGGCGCATCCCCGTGCGCCGGCGGTAGGCTGGACATGCGCGTTCTCGTCATCTCCGATATTCACGCCAACCTGACCGCGCTGGAGGCCGTGCTGGCCGACGCCGGCCCGGTGGAGGCGGTCTGGTGCCTGGGCGATCTGGTGGGCTACGGCCCGGACCCCAACGAATGCGTGGCGCGGGTGCGCGCGCTGCCCGAGCTGGTCTGTCTGGTGGGCAACCACGACAAGGCCGCCCTGGGCGAGATTGACGTGGCCGAGTTCAACCCCGAAGCGCAAATTGCCGTGGAATGGACGCAGCAGGCCCTGAGCGCGGAAACCGGCGCTTATTTGCGCTCCCTCTCCGGGCGCGAGGCCGCCGGGAGGTACACCCTGGCTCACGGCAGCCCGCGCCGGCCGGTGTGGGAGTACATTACGGATGCGGAGGTGGCCGGCGCCAACTTTGCGCACTTCGATACCCCGTTTTGTCTGGTGGGCCATACTCATTCCCCGGCGCTGTACGTGGCGCTGGATAGTGGCTGCGAGGAATACTACCCGCTCTACGGGGCCGGCGCGATGTCGCTGGGGCCGGAGCGCACGATCCTCAACCCCGGCTCGGTCGGGCAGCCACGCGATCGCAACCCGCAGGCGGCCTACGCCCTGCTCGACCCGCAGGCCAACCTGTGGGAATACCGGCGCGTCCCCTACGACATTCCCGCAGTACAGGAGCGGATGAAATCCGCCGGCCTGCCCGAGCGACTGATCCGGCGCCTGGCCGTGGGGTGGTGAGGGGAACCCGGTCCGGGCCGGGGACCGGCTCCCCACGCGGGGACCGCGCCCCGGGCCGGGGCGGGGAGGCGGCGCCCCGGCGCCTCCCCGCTCCGGGAACCGGATCGGTCCCGCCCGCGTCTGTAGGGGTGAGAATCCATTCCAGACCAGGAGGTTCGCGATGAGAAAGTCCATCTTGTTCTTATTGCCCATTGCCACGCTGCTGCTGGGGGCCTGCGCCGCGCCGGCTGTCGCCCCGGCCCAGGCGCCGTCGCAGGAAAAGTACGCCGCCCCCGGCGCCCCGGCTGCCACTGCGGCTCGGGCGCTGGAGGCGCCCATGGCCGATGCCGCCACCAGCAATCGGGCCGCCGGCGGCGAGCGGCTGGTGATCAAGAATGCCGGCTTGAGCGTTGTGGTGCCCGATCCGCTGGCCGCGCTGGACCGCATCTCCAGTATGGCCGAGGGCATGGGCGGCTATGTGGTCAGCTCCAACGTGTACCAGACCACCTACGGGGAGAGCGCACAGAAGGTCAATCAGGCCAGCGTCACGGTCCGGGTGCCGGCGGCGCAGCTCAACGCCGCGCTGGAGCAGATCAAGGCCGCGGCGATTGAGGTCTACAACCAGAACGTCTCCGGGCAGGACGTGACGCAGGAATACACCGACCTGCAGAGCCGCCTGAAGAACCTGCAGGCCGCCGAAGCGCAACTGCGCGAGATCATGGCCTCGGCGACGAAGACCGAGGACGTGCTGAACGTGTTCAACCAGTTGGTGCAGGTGCAGGGCGAGATCGAGGTGTTGAAGGGCCAGATCCAGTATTACGAGCAGTCGGCGGCCCTCTCGTCCATCAGCGTGGAGCTGATCCCGGACGCGGCCACCCGCCCGCTGCAAATCGGCGGCTGGCGGCCCTCTGCCACGGTGCGCCAGGCGTTTGAGGGGCTGGTGCGCAACCTGCAGGGCCTGGCCGACGGGCTGATCGTGTTCATCGTCCGCGTACTGCCGTTCTTGCTGATGGTCTTCGCCCCGCTGTACCTCGTCTGGCGGGCGCTCCGCCGGCGGCGGCGCATACCTGCCCCGGACGCGGGCACCGGGGAGGACAGACAGGCGGTGGTAGCAAAATAGACCCCGGGAAGAGGAGTGTTCCCAAAACCACCCCGCGCCCATAGTGCGGGGTGGTTTTTTTTGGGGGTGCGCGGCCGCTATTCGATG
>CAYZNA010000494.1:0-350 GCA_964478665.1 uncultured Anaerolineales bacterium | reverse complement strand
TGGCGGCGCGAATTTCGGCAGCCAGCGCGCCAAAGGCCTCGCTGTAGGTCATGGCCATGCTGCGCGGGCGGGGCAGCGGCACGCGCAGGTCCATGCGCAATCGGCCGGGGCGCGGGCTGAGCACCAGCACCCGGTCGGCCAGGAACAGCGCCTCCGGTATGGAGTGGGTGACCATCACCACGGTTTTCTTGCGCGCTTCCCAGATGCGCAGCAGTTCCAGGCCCATCCGCTCGCGGGTGAGGGCATCCAGCGATCCGAAAGGTTCATCCAGCAACAGCAAGTCCGGCTCGTGGGCCAGCGCGCGGGCGATGGCAACCCGCTGCTCCATGCCGCCGGACAGATCGCGCGGC
>CAYZNA010000493.1:0-2751 GCA_964478665.1 uncultured Anaerolineales bacterium | reverse complement strand
GAGAGTGGTCAAGATTCTCAACATGTCTCCCGGTTGCTTTTTCCTCGCAAACCATTATACTAGCAATTGAATGGGTATTTGCTCTGCACATTCCTCGCTCTCGGCGGCGTCCTCGCCGCCGTGGCCTGCCCTGAGGGTATTCCCTGAAGGGACGGCGGCTTGAGCATTCCTATGGATATTTTCTCTGCACTCCCCTACCTGACCGGCACCCTGCCGAAAAACCCCGGCCCGCTGGCGCGCTACCTGCCGCCGCTGCCGCAGGGTATTGCTGCGGACTGGCTGGCAGGGAACGTCCCGCGCGGGGCCTGGGTACTCGACCCGTTCGGAGCCGCGCCGCGGCTGACGGTCGAGGCGGCGCGCGGTGGATACCGCGTGCTGGTGGCGGCCAATAATCCGGTCATGCGTTTTCTGCTGGAGACGGCCGCCGCGCCGCCCCCCGCTTCCGACCTGCGCGCCGCGCTGGCCGAACTGGCCGTGGCGCGCAAGGGAGAGGAACGGCTGGAAGCTCACTTGCAGGCGCTATACCTCACCCCCTGCGTCCGCTGCCGCCGCGAAGTACCGGCCGAGGCTTTCCTGTGGCGGCGCGGCGCGGAGACGCCCGAAAGGCGTCTCTATCACTGCCCGCACTGCAAGGAAGGCGGCGAAGGGGAGGTCACCACCGCCGACCGCGAACACGCCCGCGAACTGGCGACGCGCGCCCTCATGCACCGGGCGCGCGCCCTGGAACGCGTCGCCGCGCTGGATGACCCCGACCGCGGCGACGTGGAACACGCGCTGGATCACTACCTGCCGCGCGCCATTTACGCCCTCATTACCGCCATCAACAAACGCGATAGCCTGCCCCTCTCCCCCGAACGCCGCCGCGCCCTGACCGCCCTGCTGCTCTCGGCCTGCGACGAGGCGAACATGCTCTGGTCACACCCCCCTCGCCCCCGCCCCCGTCAACTGATCATCCCCCCGCCATTTTGGGAACCCCACGTCTGGCAGGCGCCCGAAAAGAGCGTGGCTGTCTGGGCAGTGGAGGGGCAGCCGGTCCCGCTGGCGCTGTGGCCTGACCTCCCCCCGGAAAGCGGCGGCATTTGTCTCTTCGAGGGGAAACTGCGCGATCTCGCCCCCCATCTAAAAGAGATGTCCACCCAGGCCGTGATCTGTGCGCTGCCGCGCCCGAACCAGGCCTTCTGGACTCTTTCCGCCCTGTGGGCCGGCTGGCTGTGGGGACGGGAGGCGGTTGCCCCGTTCAAGGGCGTGCTGCGCCGCCGCCGCTACGACTGGAACTGGCACGCCACCGCCCTGCACGCCGCCTTCACTCACCTGGCGTTGAATCTGCCGCCTGATACGCCCTGCTTTGCCCTGCTGGCCGAACCGGAAGCACCCTTCCTATCGGCGGCCCTGCTTGCCGGCGGCCGCGCCGGATTCGACCTGGGCGGCCTGGCCGTGCGTACCGCCCACGACGCGGCGCAGGTGATCTGGAAACGCGCCTCTCCGAAACGACCGCTGCCGGAGAATCCCGACCCGGCCCGGGTCCGCGCCGCGTTGCGGGAATTTCTTCGAGCGCGCGGTGAACCGTCGGCCTATCTTTCCCTGCACGCCGCCGGCCTGATTGCGCTGGCGCAAAATCAGGCGCTGGGGCTGCCTGCACAGCCCCTGGTCGAATCGCTGACGCAGATCCACATGGTCATCCAGCAAGCCCTGGCCAGCGACGAGCAGATTGTCCACTATGAGCCGGGCGAGCACAACCAGGAGATTGGCCTGTGGGGGCTGCGCCGCCCGCAGGCGGGGAATGACCCTCTCCCCGATCAGGTGGAAATGGCGGAAGTGAACTTTTTGCAGGGCAACCCCACTTGCAGGCTGGACGAAGTGGAGCGCGAACTTTACACCCGCTTTCCCGGCCTGCTGACGCCTTCGCTGAAACTGACGCGGGCAGTTCTGGAATCCTATGCCGAGCAAACGCCCGCAGGGTGGCGGCTGCGCAGCGAGGATGACGCCTCAACCCGCCAGTCTGACCTGCAAAAAATGGCCGCAGCGCTCGAAACCATTGGGCAGAAACTCGGTTTCACAGTCACCCACGCCGAAACCCCGCGCCGCCTGTTGCTGTGGAAAGAAGATGAACAGGTGACCTATGCCTTTTATCTGCTGGCCTCGGCAGTGGTGGGGCGCATCCTGTGGGAAAATCCATACCCCCACGAAGGCAGCCTGATCGTGCTGCCCGGCGGGCGCGCCGGATTGCTTTCCTACAAACTCAAGCGCGATCCCTTCCTCCGCCAGTCGGCGGAAAAGTGGCGCTTCCTGAAGTTCCGCCATGTGCTCCGATTGGCCGAGGCCTCTTCGCTGACCCGCGAGACCTGGGAGCGGGGGATATCCGGCGACCCCATCCAGCCGCCAGAACAGATGACGTTGTTTTAGGCGGGATTCCAATCCCGGCACATGAACTCGCCGCCAGCCCCGCCGTTGACTGAAGTCATCGGATTGCGTTGATTTCACCCCAGGAATAAGCTCGTCCCGGCGGGAGTTGCCGGGACGGATTGTTTTTTGAAGGCAAAAGGCTAACGGCTCGGTTGCAGACGTTCTGCCAGCCACATCTTGATGATGGACTGGCGCGTCACGCCCAGTCGTCGCGCCTCGTTGTCGAGGGCGGTGATCATCCAGACGGGAAAGTCCACGTTGACGCGCTTCTGTTCCTGCCCCGGGCGGCTGGCGCGGGAAAGGTCGAGATCTTCGAGGACGGATTCGCCGTCGTCGAACTTGTTATCA
>CAYZNA010000492.1:0-2753 GCA_964478665.1 uncultured Anaerolineales bacterium | reverse complement strand
GGGGGGGGGGGGGGCGGGGGGGGGGGGGGGGGGGGGGGGGGGGGGGGGGGGGGGGTGAAGAGGAAATGAAGCCGTGACGGGGATTGCTGCCAGGATGCAGGGGCGTTTGAGCAACGCCGGTGCGCAATGGGCGGCGCTGCTCGCGGCGCTGGCCATCCTCGGGCTATTTACCCTCGTGGATTTTTACGCCGGTTTCAGGCACTACCGGGAACTGGGTTTTGCCGGGCTGACCAACCGGGCGGCGCTGATCGAGACCAGCGTCGAGCACCAGCTGACATCCCTCCATTTCGCGCTCGGCAACGTGCAGGCCGCCATTGCCGGCCCCGGCTCCGGCAAAGCGGCCGGCCGGGCCGATCTCCGGCTTCGCCTGGCGGGCATCCTGGATTCTTTGCGCGGGGTGCGCACGCTCGCCGTCTTGGATGCCGGTGGCACCGTGCTGGCATCCAGCCGGCCGGAGTTCGTCGGCGCCAACTTCGCGCACCGCGACTATTTCAGCAAGCCGCTCGCCCGGCCAGACCCGGCCAGGCTGTATGTTTCGCCCCTCTTCAGAACCGCCCTGGGCGTGCTGACCATCACCGTATCGCGGGCGATCGTCGGCCGGGACGGCAAGTTCGCCGGCGTCGTGAGCGCCAGCCTGGAGCCGGAATTTTTTGTCCGCCTGCTACAGCCGGCCCACCCGGGCGAGGATATCAGCCTCCTCTTGGCTCCGGGCGGCGCGCGGACGGTGTTCGCCGGCTTGCCCGGCAGCGCCACCCGGTGGCTGGGAGACCTGAGCGAGCCGGGCAAAATCCTCGATGCCGAGACCGGTGCCGGCGCAACACAAGACACCGCGCCCCACGTCGTGGAGGTGCGCGGCGAGAAGTACGCGGTGTCCGTCCGCTGGGCGCAGACCGAAAACATGGCGCCGGACGACCGGATCAGGCTGCTGCTCGGCCGGAAGCTCGCGGCGATCGAACAGAACGGCTACCGGGGCGCCACCCTCAAGGCCGGGCTATACGGGGCCGTGGTTCTGACGGGCGTGTTCGGCTTGCTGCTGTTCCAGCGCCGGCAGCGGACGCACCTGGAAAAGCTTGCCCAACAAAAGCGCGCGCTGCGCGAGAGCGAGGCGTTTCTGCGCGGGATCGCCGACAACCTGCCCGGCCTGGTAAGCCGCTGGACTCCCGACCTGCGCTGCTCTTTCGCCAACCGCGCCTACCTGGAATGGTTTGGCCGGAGCCCGGAAAGCATGATCGGTATGCGGCTGCAAGACCTGCTCGGCGACGAGCTGTTCGCGCGCAGCGAACCCTTTATCCGGAGCGCCTTGCGCGGCGAGCCACAGCGCTTCGAGCGCACGCTGGTCAAGGCCGACGGCACGACGGGCTACACTTGGGCGCAGTTCATCCCCTATCTCGACGGCGGCGGAGAACATGGCTTTCTCGCGCTGCTCTCCGACATCGGCGAAGTGAAGCAGGCGCAGTTCGCGCTGGAACAGGCCAACGCCGAGCTGACCGCGAGAACCGCGCAGGCCGAGGAGGCCAGCGCCGCGAAAACCCGCTTTCTCTCCAGCGTCAGCCACGAGCTGCGCACACCGCTGCACACGATACTGGGGTACGTCCGGCTGCTGCTCAAGGAAACCGGCGGGGAAACGCGGCGTCAGCTGGCGATTGTCGGGCGCAGCGGCGCCCAGCTGCTGAAACTGATCGACGACCTGCTGGAATTCAACCAGGAAACCGGGGCGGCCGAAGCGTTGCAAGCGGATGCGGTGGCGTTGCGTGAACTGGCCCGCCAGCTCGAACATACCGGCCACCTGATGGCCCGGCAGGGCGGCAACGCCCTCTCGGTGACCCTGGCCGACGGCCTGCCGGCGGCGGTCTGGGCCGATGAACAGCGCCTGCTCCAGGTATTGCAAAACCTGCTCGGCAACGCCTGCAAGTACACCCGCAACGGGACGGTCGCGCTAAGGATTACCGGGGAGAGCCGCGCGGCCTGCGATGACGGCGGAGTTGTCGGCGAAGCTCCGGGGCCTCCGGGGTATTGCGGAAACGCCGGGGAAGATGCGCTGTGCCGATTGTGTTTTTCCGTTGAGGACAGCGGCCCCGGCATCGCCCCGCAGGATCTGGACCGCATCTTCGATGTCTTCAACCGTGGCGCTTCGACCCACGGACAACCGGGTCTCGGCCTGGGTTTGGCCATCGCCCGGCAATGGGTCAGAGCCATGGGCGGCGAACTACAGGTGCAAAGCACGCCGGGGCAGGGCAGCCGGTTTTTCTTCACGCTCGAACTCCCCGCCGCAAGCATGCGGCCGTACACGCCGGAAAACGCCTGCGATGCCTTTCGGGAAGTGCTGGCCGCCACCCCGCGCACCGTGCTGGTGGTGGACGATATTGCCGAGAACCGCCTGCTGCTGCGCGACCTTTGCGAACGGTGGGGCTTCAAGGTGCTGGAGGCGGCCGACGGCCGTCATGCGCTGGACATCTGCCGGACGGCGGTGCCGCCCGTCGCCGCGCTGCTCGTCGACCAGTTCATGCCGGGTACGGATGGCTGGGAGCTGCTGCGCCGCCTACGCCAAACCCCCGCCTTGAAGCACCTGCCGACGTTGCTGATCTCGGCATCGTCGGCACAAAAGCCCGCAGATTTCCCGCCGGGTATCGATTTTGATGTGGTGCTGGGCAAACCGCTCGACGAGCAGGCTCTGGCCTGTTTTCTCTGCCGGCGCTTGCGGCTGGTGGATTGGGCAAGCGCCTGTTGCTCGCACCCGGCACCGGCCGCCGCGC
>CAYZNA010000491.1:1911-2756 GCA_964478665.1 uncultured Anaerolineales bacterium | reverse complement strand
GCCGCTACGCGGCCTGCGCGGGGTGGGTCGCCGCGCCGCCGGGGAGCTGGAGGGGCTGGGGCTGTTCAACCTGGGGCACATGCTGTACTACTTCCCGCGCCGCTACGACGACTTTACCCGGCTGAAAACCATCAATCGCCTGGCCTACGGCGACGAAGTGACCGTGATTGGCAACGTGGAGGACATCCGCCTGCGGCCCATCCGGCGGGGCGCAGCGAAGATGGTGGAGGCGCTGGTGGGCGATGGCACCGGGAGCCTGCGGGTCACATGGTTCAACCAGCCGTGGATCACCCGCACGCTGCGGGCCGGCATGCAGATCAAGCTGCAAGGCAAGGTGGACCAGTACCTCGGCCAGCAGCAAATGAACTCGCCGGAGTGGGAACCGCTGGAGCCGGAGGAGCTGGTCAGCGGGCGCATCCAGCCGGTGTACCCGCTCAGCGCCGGGGTGAACGGCAAATGGCTGCGCCGGCAGATGGAGACCGTAGTCAACTACTGGGCCAACCGGGTGGTGGACCCAGTGCCGGAATCCATCCGGGTAAGCGCCGACCTGCTGGACCTGGCCAACGCCCTCAAACACATCCACATTCCGGGCGATTGGGACCTGCTGCACGAGGCCCGGCAGCGGCTGGCCTTTGACGAGTTGCTGCTGCTCCAACTGGGCGTGCTGGCCCAGAAGCGCGACTGGCAGGGCGCCGAAGGGCTGCCGGTGCAGGTCCCGGACGAATGGCTGGGCCGCTTTGTGGGGGCGCTGCCTTTCCCGCTCACCAGCGCCCAGGAGCGGGCGCTGGCCGAGGTGCGCGCGGACATGGCCACAGGCCGCCCGATGAACCGGCTGCTGCAGGGGG
>CAYZNA010000491.1:0-1901 GCA_964478665.1 uncultured Anaerolineales bacterium | reverse complement strand
GACGGTGGTCGCCGCCGCCGGGCTGGCGCTGGCGGCCCGGGCCGGGGCGCAGGGCGCGCTGATGGCCCCCACCAGCATCCTGGCCGAGCAGCACTATCACTCCCTGACCGCGCTGTTGGCCGGCGAGGGCGCCCCGGCCGGACTGGCCCCCCACGAGATTCGTCTGCTGTTGGGGGCCACACCGGCCGCCGAAAAAGCGGAGATCCGCGCGGGGCTGGCTGCCGGTTCGATCAAACTGGTGATTGGCACCCACGCGCTGATCGAGGCGCCGGTGGAGTTTGCCAGCCTGGGCCTGGCGGTGGTGGACGAGCAGCACCGTTTTGGCGTGGCCCAGCGGGCGGCGCTGCGCGGCAAGGGCGCCAACCCGCACCTGCTGGTGATGACCGCCACCCCCATCCCGCGCTCGCTGGCGCTCACTGTGTACGGCGACCTTGACCTGAGCGTGATGGACGAAATGCCCCCCGGCCGCCAGCCAATTGAAACCCGCGTGCTGCGCCAGAGCGAGCGCCAACGGGCCTTTGAGTACATCCGCGCCCAGGTGCAGCGCGGGCGCCAGGCCTTCGTCATCTATCCGCTGGTGGAGGAATCGGAGAAGATTGACGCGCGGGCGGCGGTGGCCGAGTACGAGATGCTGCAGCGCTCGGTCTTCCCGGAACTCAAGCTGGGGTTGCTGCACGGGCGCCTGAACGCCGACGAGAAGGAAACGGTGATGGCCGCCTTCGCTGCCGGGGAGACGCAGATCGTGGTCTCCACCTCGGTGGTGGAGGTGGGCGTGGACGTGCCCAACGCCAGCGTGATTCTGGTGGAGGGCGCTAACCGCTTCGGACTATCCCAGTTGCACCAGTTCCGCGGACGGGTGGGGCGCGGGCAATACAAAAGCTACTGCCTGTTGATCTCCGACGCGCCCGGCGGGGAGGTGGACCCCCGCCTGAAGGCGATGGAAGAGACCACCGACGGGTTTGTGCTGGCCGAGCGCGATCTGGAGCAGCGCGGTCCGGGCGACTTTCTGGGGGTGCGGCAGTCCGGCTTTGCCGAGCTAAACATGGCGAAGCTGACCGACATCAAGTTGATTGAAAAAGCCCGCCGCGCGGCGGTGGAGCTATTTGAACTGGATCCGGCGCTGGAGCGACCCGAACATCGCGGGCTGGCGTTGCGCATGCGTGCGTTGTGGGGCGCCGGCCAGGGGGACATTAGCTGACGTCCGGCGCTGCGCCCGGCGCAGCCCGCTGCAGAGCGGGACGCCGGCTGCCCGGTCAGGAGAATTGGGCTGTGATTCGTGCGGTATTTCCCGGTACGTTCGACCCGATCCATCTGGGGCATATAGACATTGCCCACCGAGCAATGCGCCTGTTTGACGAGGTGATCGTAGCAGTGTACGACAAGCCGCTCAAGTCCTTGATGTTCAGCCCGGAAGAGCGGCTGGCCATGGTGCGTGAGGCCTTGAACGGCAGCAGCAAGTTCCGCGTGATGGGCTATTCTGGCCTGACGGTGGAGTTCTGCCGGGAGGTGGGGGCGCAGGTGATGGTGCGCGGGCTGCGGGTGTTCTCCGATTTTGAGCACGAGTTCCGCATGGCGCTGGCAAACCACCGGCTGGCGCCCGAAATTGACGTGGTGGCGCTGATCACCAGCGAGCAACATACCTTCATCTCATCCAGCACGGTGCGCGAGATCGCCTTGCTGGGCGGCGACACCAGCAGCATGGTCCCCCCGAACGTGGGCGCCGCGCTGGCGGCGCGCGTGCATTTGCTCAGCGCAGATGTCGGGAATGTGGTACAAATAACGTCGTTGAGGGATTGAGAGGGGTAGACAGGGAAACAGGGAAACAAGTAGATTGGTAGACAGGGAAACAGGGAAACAAGTAGATTGGTACACAGGGAAACAGGGAAACAAGTAGATTGGTA
>CAYZNA010000490.1:0-2757 GCA_964478665.1 uncultured Anaerolineales bacterium | reverse complement strand
CCGGCCAGCTCCTCCGGGGACTGGTCGCGCGGGTCGGCGGCCTGCTCGGGCGGGAGGAAGGTGCGGGCAGCCGCCTCCAGCGTGGGCGCCAGGCCCACCGGCCCCAGCAGCGCGCCGCTCTGATCGAACAGGATGCTGGAGGGCTTGATGTCGAGGTGGACAATGTCGCGTCCGTGCAGGTAGTCCAGCGCCGGCGCACGCTCCTGCATGATCCGCAACGCCTCGGCCTCGGACATGGGCCGGTCGGTCAAGCGGTTGGCCAGCGAACCGAAGGGGGCGTAACCGGTGGCGACGTAGGTCTGGCCGGCGGCCTGCCCGGCGCGGTGGACCGGGATCAGGCGCGGGTGGCTGAGCTCGCTGAAGCGCCCGGCCACCTGTCGCAGGTAAGAGACAAACTGCGGGACTTCGTTGAACTCGGGGCGCAGTATCCGCAGGGCCACCTCGCGGTCCTGGGCAGGCTCCTGCGCGCGGTACAACACCCCCAGCGGGCCACGGTTGGCAATCGGGCCAATGACGTAGTTGTAATAGCGCTCGCCGGGCGCCATCTCCCCTTCGCGCACGTCCGGCGGGGCGGCCGCCACTCCCGGCACCCCTTCGGCGGGTATCGCGCCGGTGCGGTAGGCAATCTGCAGCGCGCTCAGGAATTCGGCCAGGTCTGAGAAGCGCGTGGCCGGCGAGAAGCTCATGCCGCGCGCCAGCACCGCGTCCAGCGAGACCGGCAGCGCCGGGACCCGGGTACGGGCGGAGGGGACCGGCTGCGACAACCGTTCCATGAACAGCTCGCGCGGGGTAACGGCGGTAAAGGGCGCCCGCCCGGCGAGCATGTGGAAGAACAGTCCGGCCAACGAGTACTGATCGCTGAGCGCGTCTACCTTCTTGCCGTTGAGTTCCTCCGGGGACATGTAGGCAATCACCCCGGCGCGCCCCCCGGCGCTGAACGTTTGCAGCGCAGCCTCCAGCAGCGGGGCCATGCCAATGTCGGAAAGGTGCGCCTGTCCGGCGGAGTCAAACAGCACGTTGCTGGGTTTGAGATTCTGGTGGACCAGCCCTTCGGCGTGCAGATAGCTGAGCGCGGGGACGATCTCGGTGAGGATTTGCAGCGCGCGCTGCGGGGAGAGCGGCCCGGAAGCCAGCAGCGTCTCCAGCGTGGCCAACCCGGGCTTAGCTTTGCGGGTGCGAGGGGCGGCGGGCGCTACGTAGGCGCTGGCGATGAAGATGTGCCCGCCGGCTTTGCCCACCCGATATAGCGACACAAGGTTGGGGTGGCCGAGTTGCGTGATGCGCTCGGCCAGGGTCTTGAGGTAGCCAGAAAAGCCGGGCACTTCACTGAACTCCCGGCCAAGGATCTTCAGCGCCACCTGGCGGGACTCGCCTGGCTCCTCGGCGAGGAAGACGCTGCCCAGCGCGCTGCGGCCGATCAGGCCATGAATTACAAAACGCCCGAAACGGGCGCCAGGCTCGAAATCGGGCACGGTGGCCCTATGTTGAAGGGAGAGGGATGACTCACTCATACGTTACGGGTGGAAGGTCTCAATTGGTGGGCGCGCCTCGCAGCTGAGCAATGGAGGTCCGGCAGGGACGAGTGGATTTATTATAGAACAATCCGCCGCAGGCTCAATCAGTCGAGAGTTATGGGTGAGTTGTAATTTGGGTTGTATCGCTCCGGTTGGGCAAGCGCGCCTGGGCGAGCACGCCGGAAGCGCCGGGGCGCGTGCCGCCGGTAGGGGTAGGCGTCTCTGCCTACCCCTTGCCCGGCGGCCCTGGCAGGAAAGCCACAGCGGCGGTTGCCTCCGCGCTGCTTCGGGAGTATGATCGAAGGGACCGCTCCTGGCACACGGAGGCCTTACTATGAGACCGACACAACACACCGCGCTGCGCAACCTGCAACAGGAGGCTGCCCGCCTGCAAGACGAGAACCGCGACCTGCGCCAGCAGGTGGAATCCCTGCAGGGCTCGATCCGCACCCTCGGGCGGCTGAACGCAGCCCTGAGCGACATTTCGCCCGAAACCGACGTGCACACGCTGCTGCGCGAGATCCTGCGCTCGGCCACGGAGGTGATCCGCGCCTCCGAAGGCAGCCTGCTGTTGAAGGACGAAGTGACCGACGAGCTGGTGTTTGCGGTAGTGCTGAGCGAGGCCTCCCGGCCGCTGGTCGGGTTCCGCCTGCCGCCGGGCGAGGGCATCGCCGGCTGGGTGGCGCAGCGCCGCCAGGCGCAGGTGGTGCGAGATGTGCAGCAGGACCGGCGCTTCTCCCCGCTGGTAGATCAGATGTTTGACTTTGGCACCCGTTCGCTGGTGGAGGTTCCGCTGCTGGACGGCGAGCGAGTGCTGGGCGTGATCGAACTGGTTAACAAGCTTTCGGACGAGGTCTTCAACGATGACGACCTGGACCTGTTGCATATCGCGGCCCGACTGGCCGCCCTGGCAATAGCGCGAGCCGAACAGGCTCTGGAGCCGTCCTGTGGAGTTCCCTGATCGCGCGCGGGCTGCGAGTCAAACGCTTTGCTCCCCGAGACGATGGCCTCGGCGCCCTGCTCAAACACACCATTTTTGCCTCAAGTGAACAGCAAGACTGCCCCCCTCCCCCATCCGTGGCCGCTGCCATCCGTGGGATCACCGCCCCTCCCACGGATACAGGCTGCCACCGATTGCCCGCCCTCCCCCATCCGGGGCCGCTACCATACGTGGGATAACCCCCCCCCCCCCGAATACAGGCTCCCCCGGATGGCCTTCTTCCCCCAACCGTGGCCCTCGCCA
>CAYZNA010000489.1:0-2760 GCA_964478665.1 uncultured Anaerolineales bacterium | reverse complement strand
TTCCCGCCCTGCCGGTCTGCCTCCCCTTCCCTCCCCACAAACACTGGGCCATCCCCATCCTGGTCCGCCTGTACAGTAAACAGAAAAAAGACAAGCTGGCCTTCGGTGCTCGCCAGAAGTGGCCCAGTAGCGCTCGGTTGAAGTGACCACTGCTGGGAACAGGATTGGGAACACAAACGAGAAGGAGAGCACGTCAGCTCATCAGCGTGCACGCCGGTGTGGGGTGTTGGCCTCGTGATCGCGCCGCAACTGCTGAATGACCGGGAGTGACAGTTGATCGGGCTGGACGCCGTCCGGCACGCAGGCCACCACCACTGAGCATCTCCGTGACAGCCTGGCCGCAATGGCTCGGCTGGCGGCGCGCCCGGCCGCATCCCCGTCCAGCAGCAGAACCACCCGCTCGAAGCGTTCCAGCAACGCCTGCTCCCGTTCGGCCGACGGCGACGATCCCATCAACGCCGCCGCCCAGGGCCGCCCCGCTTGATGGACCCGCAGGCAATCAAAGTAGCCCACGGCCGGCGTAGGCGACCGTCTCGCCCCGCCCGTTCGCGATCGGGATCACGATGCGCCCGCTCAGCAGACCCGGGCCGGCATAGAAGCCCACCCCAAACCCGGCGGCCGTCCCCCGATCGATGCCGCGCCCGGCCAGCTACGGATGAGAGTAATCCAGGTCCCTCAGCGCGAACGGCAGCGGAGGATTGCGCCCTCCTTTTTCCCGAACCAGTTCCCCCTTCGGCGCCCTCGGCCCCACCGGCGCGCCGCGGCCCAACCACTGTTGGAGCCGCAGCGCCGCTTCGCGAATCGAACACCGCTCCATGGCCGCGACGAAGTCCAGCACGCTGCCGCCCGCCTGGCAGGCGAAGCGGTGAAACACGTTCTTGCTCAGGCTCGCCCGGAACGAATCAGTGCGCCGGCCCCGGTGGATCGGACAGCGGCCTTCGAGTTGATCGCGGCCTTGGCGCAGGCCCGGCGCCTGGTAGTAGTCGAGCACGCTGGCCAGACTCACGGCCCGTTTCACCGCCGCAAAATCCACCCCGGCCATGGCCTCAGCCTGGCGGATCGCGCAGCGACGGCCCTGGGATGCGCACCCTGTGGCAGTAAGGCCGCAGCCGGCTCAGCACCGCTTCCACCCGCGCTCGGTTGCCGAGGACGTTCGGCCGCTCCTCGTACGCCAGGTTGGTCGTGATCGCGGTGGCGCGGCGATGATAGCGCTCCTCCATCAGCTTGAAGAAGATGTTGGACTGCTCGGGCTTCAGGGGCCAGCAGCGGTTCCCGGGGATATTCCCGCACCAGCCGCAGCAGTTGGCGCAGGGCAAGGGTAAGCACCTTGCGGCCCCGCTGCTGGCCCGGCTCGACCACGCGGCCGTGGGTCACGAGCTGGAGTGAGAGGTAGCCTTCCACGTCCACCATGCGTTCGTGCAGCCGGTAGACGGCGGGAATCCAGACCGGCAGCGGCTTCAGATGCAGCCGCTCGACGGCGAATAACTCGCGGGGAACGGCGCGGATATGTTTCTTGTAAGTCGAGTTGACCTTGTCGCACCACTGGCGGGCCTGGAGATTCAGGTCCTCCCAACCGGCAAACCTGCGCCCGGCCAGAAAGTTGTCGAAAAGCTCCAGGATCCATTGCCGGTAGGGTTCGGCTTTCTCGGAACGGTCCAGCGCCGGCAGCTCGGCGGAGTTCGACCGCAGGACTCGGCGCACCGTCGGACGCGAGACTTTCAGCGCCCGCGCGATCCCGCGCTTGTTCGCTCCCCGGGCCGCCAGTTCCAGAATCGCGGTCCGCTGCCCTTGGCTCAACATGCTCTTGCTCCTGTTGGATTCGCTCGGCCAGCCGGTTGAGCTGGCTGCGGGCGCGATCGATCTTGCGCCGCGCCTCCTCGCACTGCGCGCGCGCCAGGCCCGGCCCGGCGCCGCCGCTTTCGGCTCCGCCAGCCGGCGCGCCAGCTCGTCGAGTCCCCAGCCGAAGCGCTGTTCCAGTTCCTGAAGCAGCCGGCCCTGCTCCAGCGCGGTCTCCTGCTCGGAGAAACGCAGCGAACGGTCCAGCAGCACCGCCTCGGCCTCGCCCATGGGCCAGACCACCGCCTCCACCGTGTCCCGCCCCAGTTGCTGAAGCGCCGCGATGCGCTTATAGCCGTCGATGACCACGTAACGGTCGGCCTGGCCCTCGGCCGCCACCACCACGATCGGCGTCTGCTGGCCCGCAGCCGCCAGCGACACCATCAGCCGCCGCTGCCGGGCGCGATGGCGAACGCGCAGGTGCTCCCAGCGCCGGGCCCAGAGGGCACCCCGTTGGTGAAACTCCAGTTGCATTGCCGTCCCAGTTCCAGGCTGGGGCCAGCCGCCTCTGGTCTTGCGCGAGGTCCCAGGGAAGTTGCGATAAGGGCGCAGGCAAACGCAGCGGGACGGGCACGCGTTCCAGCGCGCTGCGGATTTGCATCCGGCGGGCGATGAAGTAATCCGGATTCCGTGCCCGCCAGGCGGCCGGGCTCTTCCGGCGGCGGGCGGCCTGGCACTCCGGTTGGCGACAAGCGCGTTGACGGGCTCCGACTCGCGGATCGGGGCGGAACCAGCGGCGGCAGATCGAGCAGGGTCGTTTCCCAGCGTCGGGCCTGGTGACCTATCATCACCGCGCCCGCTACCAATGCCAGTTGGTGCTCAGCTACAGACTGGGTGGGTCATTCCTGGCGAGCAGGGCTGGGTCGTTTCTCGCGAGCGCCGATGACCATCGCCAGCGCGGCCATTCCCTCTCAAAGTTTCACA
>CAYZNA010000488.1:0-2767 GCA_964478665.1 uncultured Anaerolineales bacterium | reverse complement strand
GAGATGTTGTAGCCGCCCACCGCCAGTTCGCGGGTGCAGTGCGGTTCCTGCGCGGCGTCGCTGGTGGTGGTGTAAGTATCCACCGGCTGGCCGTTGGCGTTGCTGATCAGGAACTGGCCGCCGGCGACCAGCCCCGCACCCGCATCGCGCAGGCCGTTGCCGTTCACATCTTCGTACAACATATAGAAGATGTCCCCGGTGCCGACCACGGCGGCGGTGGGTTGGGGCTGCGCGGTGGGGAGCGGAGTGGCCTCCCCCTGCCCGCCCCCGGCCGGCTGGCCCTCCAGCGTGGCGGTGGGGACCGGGGTGGCCGGGGCGGCAACAGTGGCCAGCAGCAGTTGCTGGCCCACAACCACAATGTCTGAGTTCAGGTTATTGAGTGCTTTGAGTTCCTCCACGCTCAACCCGGCCACGGCGGCGATGTGCCACATCGAATCGCCGGGCTGGACGATGTACCCCGCGCGCCCATCCTGACCGGGGGGGGGGGGGGGAAGGGGGGTGATGTTGGGGGGGGGGGGCGGCGGAGGGGCCACGTTGGTCTGACCGGGAGCAGCCGTGGGCTGCGCGTCGAGCGTCACCAGCGAGGCGTTGTCAAACCAGACATCAAGATGAGCGGCGGCCTGCCCGCGCCAGCTCGCGGCAACGTACACGCTCACCTTGCCGGCGGCGCCAACGGTGGCATCCACCGAGACCGGCTGCCAGGCGTCGTGGGGGTTGATGGCGCCGGACCACGTCACGCCGGTGGTCCAGTTGCCGGCGCCGTTGGGGTCAATGCCCACCTGCGCCCGCGAGTTGAAACTGGTATACGAGGGGGCGGGGTACTGCTCGTTGGAGGCGCGCACGCGAATGTAGGCAGTGAAGCGCACGCGGGTGTTGGCCGGCACGCTCACGGGCTGAAACACGCCGCCGTGCCACGGGTCGTACTGATTGCCCACGTGCTGCGAGGCGCTGCCTTGCTGCACCAGCGCAGTGTTGAACTCAGAGGCCCACTTGGGTTGGAGCACGTAATCGCAGGGCGGACAGGCCCCCCTGGCCGTGTTTTCGTGCCAGGCGGCCCAACCGTTGGCCACCTGAATGTCCGGATTGCCGTTGCCGTTGTAGAACCCGCTGTCGAAGCTGCCGTTGGTCAGCAGGTTTGCCTGGGCTGCCGGCGCGGCGGCGGCCTGCAACGCAGGCACAAAGAAGGCGCTTAGCAGCGCCAGAGCGGCCAGCAGGCCCGGGAGTTTTCGTCTTTGCATGTGAATGTCTTCCTCTTTCCTTTTGCTATGTTCTCCGTCAAATAATTACTTCCGCCCAGACCCTTAGGGTCTCTGAGACCCTAAGGGTCTAAAAGGATCTCAAAGTAGTCCAGCCCGCTTTCATTCAAGATCAGTCGCCGGCCGGTGGCCGGGTTGTATAGCCCGATCAGCCAGCGCACATCGGCGGCCGCGACACCCTGCGGCAGGACTACGCTCCGCGTTTCCTGCACCAGGTCGCCGGGGCGCCACCAGCCGGTGGGATACAGGCCGACGGCCGGCGGGCCGTCGGCCCCGGCCAGTTCGACGTCGCCCCTGCGCGCCTGCAAGAACACGCTGTAGTCCTCGCCCGGGGCGCCGGCGGCAAGCCAGCGCAATTTTAGCAGGGTTTCGCCGCGCTGTGGGTCGTGAGCGAAATCTGCGCTTTGCAGGCAGATGCCGCCCTCGAAGCAGGCCACGGGCGGCCCGGAGGGGACCCCGGTCAGGGCGAGGTAATGATTATATAACGGGTAAGCCTCCGGCTCGAGGTCGCTGCGGTAGAGCGGGCCGGGATGGGCCTCGATCAACGCGCCACCAGGCAGCGCTGCCAGCGCGGGGCGCACTCCCTCGTAGGGCCACAGGAACAGCTCCACCCGGGGACCGGGGTTCGGGGGCAGGGCCTCCCCGCGCGGGAAGCGGCGCAGGTCGGCCCCCTCCGGGAGCAGGAAGCGCAGCGAGGCGAACTGCTCCCAGAGGGTACCATCCAGATAAATGCTGGCGCCGCGCCCGCGGGCGGCGCGGACTTCGGCGGCAAGGCCGGTCACGGCGGATTGGAAGTAGTAGCCGGTGACCGGGTCGCGGGCGTAGCGCAGAAAGTAATCGCGCGCGGTCAGCCCGGCGCTGGCGGCCAGCAGCCCTGCGGCCAGCAGCACGGCCAGCCGGTGGGGTGGGCAGCGCAGCCAGCGGTGGGCAGCCTCCAGCCCGAGGGCCGGCAGCAGCGCCAGCGCGGGCCAAACCCCCACCGCGCGCAAGAAGTGCGGCGTGTCCTCCGCCAGCAGGGTGGGCAGCAGCATCACCCCCACCCAGATCAGGGTGAAGGCCGCGGCCGGGCTGCGGCGGAAGCGGCGCAGGCACACAATCACGCCCAGCAGAAAGGCGGCGCCCATTAGCGGGTCGAAGACCGGGCGGCCCGGCAGGTTGTGGCGGGCGATGCCATCCCCGCGCCAGAAGAACAGACCGAGCGCGCTCAGGGTGTGGCGACCCAGCGTCCCCCACAGGTCGCCGCCATTGACCGCCGGGGAGAAGATGGACACCTGTCCGGCGCGAGCGGAGAACACGTCCGGGTGGGCGAGGGCGTACAGGGCGAGGGGGAGGAGGAAGAAGGAAGCAGGAAGGAGGAAGGAGGAAGAAGGAAGGAGGAAGGAGGAAAGGCGGAGGGATCGCCGGGCGCGTAGCGCGGGCTTCCCGATGCCCGCGTCTTGCGTATCAGGGAGGCGGCGGGATCGCCGGGCGCGTAGCGCGGGCTTCCCGATGCCCGCGTCTTGCGTATCAGG
>CAYZNA010000487.1:0-2770 GCA_964478665.1 uncultured Anaerolineales bacterium | reverse complement strand
GCCGGCGGCACTCGGGGACTGGTCCCCGCCGGCGGCACTCGGGGACTGGTCCCCGCCGGCGGCACTCGGGGACTGGTCCCCGATAACAGCACTCGGGGACTGGTCCCCAAAGAGGGCGCCAGCGGCCCGCACCCGGGGCAGCGCGTGGGAGGCAATGGGTCGGGTAACCATCTCACCGGGGGGTGTGCGGGGCGCGGGCGTGGCAGGAACCACGACAGGGGCAGGGAGAGGGCCGGAGGGGCGACCCGGCGGGTCGCCCGTACGGCAGGCGGGCAAGGGAGCGCGGTCCTGCGCGCCGGGCGGTCGGGGCGAGCCGGCGGCTCGCCCGTACGGCTGGCCGCAGTTGGCGCAATAGCGGGCGTGAGGGCGATTGGAGGCGCCGCAACCGGCGCAGTCAACCAGGGGTAAGGACATGATGACGGCGTTTTTTCACCGCACACTTGCCCCGGATGCACACCTGCCCCGGACGCAGGTGCCGGGGAGTGCCGGGGAAGAAGCGAAGGGCGCGAAGGTCCCGCTTTCTGGCGGCGTTTTTCCTGACGCAAAGCGCCGCTTGACCGGGGGAATTGTAGAGGAAGGCGGGGGAAAGGTCAAATGGGGGGAGGTCGCAGCCAGGCCCGCAGCCCGGCCCGCACCGTGGCCCGGGTGAGGCCCTCCCGCACCACCTCCCGGTAAGGGCGGTGGGCCGACACCGCGTCGAACAGCGCCCGGCGCAGGCCCGGCTCGTTTTCCGCGGCCCGCAGCAGCGGGTCCATCAGCCCCAGGCGCGCGGCCAGAATGGTCAGCCGGCGCACAGCGCGCCCGTAGGGCAGATCGTCGGTGATGTCGCGATTGACGGCGTGGTAGCTGGCGAAAGCCTGCGCCGAGACGCCCTGCTCCAGAATCGCGCTGGCCGCCCGCAGCCCGGTGAGCACGGCCGAGGTCACGCCCTTGCCCTTGAAAGCCCGCACCAGCCCGGCGGCGTCGCCCACCATCACAAAGCGATCGCTGGCGTAATTGGCCGCCAGCGCGCAGGGAACCGTCCCCTTAAAGTCGCGCAAATCGTTGGGATCGAAGCGGCCGGCGTACTCCAGGCCCGGCAGGGCGCAACGCACCTCCGGCAGGGTCAGAAAAGACTCCATCAGCCTGGCGTCAACCGCCTGGCCGGCGATGTTGATGGTCAGGTGATTGCCCTTGGGGGTGATGGCCCCGAACTCGATGCCGGGCGCGGCCGGCAGAAAGGCGTGGATGCGGCTCCCGAAGGCCGTCATGCCGGCCTCGCCGGGATGATACTTGGTGACCACCGAACTGAGCGCGGGAGGCGGGCGGTAGGCGGTGGCGCGGCGGAAGGCCGCCGCGGTGCCTTCGTCCAGCCCGAAGGCGCCCACCACCACATCGGCTTGCTGCGGGGCGCTGTCGGTGTACACCACCGCCCGGTCGGCGTGAAACTCCAGATCGGTGACGCGCGCGTGCAGCACCTCCACGCCGCGCTGGCGGGCGGTTTCCAGCATGTAGGCGTCGAACTGCACCCGGCGCATCGCTACCGAGGTCTCCGAGTGGCCGTCCAACACAAGCTGCCGGGCGCCCACGTGCAGCACGTAGCCGGTGATCGCGCCCCGGCTGAGGTGATTGGGAAAGGGCACCCCCAGTTGGCCCTCCAGCAGCTCGGCCAGCGGCGGCGAGAGCACGCCGGCGCACTGGTTGTGATGCTGCTCCCCGGCGAATTGCTTGCCCTCCACCAGAGTCACCCGCAGGCGCCGGCCCAGCCGGCGCGCCCCGTCCTGCAGGGCGATAGCGGTGGCCGTCCCGCCCGGCCCGCCGCCGATCACCACCACTGCGCCGCCGTCGGGCAGCGGCCCCGGTCCCGCCCCGCGCTCGCTCATCGGTCCTTCCACACAGCCCGGGCGCCGGCCCATAAGTCACGCAGCGCCCGCCGGCTGAGCGAGGACCAGAAGATGCGCCGGTAGGATTCGTCGCCGGTGAACATGCCCCACAACACGCGGCTGTGCACGTGCTCCGATAGCGGCCGGGCGGCCTCGATCAGAATGGCCCGCCGCCAGGCATCCAGCAGCAAAGGCCGCCGGCGGGTGGCCGCCCACAGGCGAAAGAGCAGCCGCCCGTACAGGTTATCGGCGGCAATGCGGCGGCAGACTGGTTGGTACGCGGCGGCAAAATCCCGCCGCGCCACCCCGCGCTGGACCGCGGTGCGGGCGGCGGCCCCGGCAGTGACGAAGGCCGCGCCAATGCCGTCCTTGTATAGCCGGGTGACGGCCGCGTCGCCCACTGCCACCATCCGGTCGGCAAAGGCTCCCCCGGCCAGCGAGACGGCCACGCGCGGCGTGCAGCCGCACAGGGCCGGCGCGCCCTGCGGGAACAGGGAGGCCAGCCCCTGGCCCTCCAGGAATTCGGCCACCGTGTCCGGGGGCAGCCCGCGCCCCAGCAAAGAGATGTTGGCGTAGCGGCCTTTGGGGATCAGCCCGCCGAAGATCAGCCCCGGCGGGTGGTCAAAGAAGATGTGCACCCGGCTGTCCAGCAAGCCGCCGGGCAGGGGCACTTCGTCCTGCGCCATGGTTTCGGTGCGCGGCGGGCGGTAGCCCCAGGCCGGATCGAGCGGGGCGCGGGCGTTCACCCCGGTGGCCAGCACCACCAGCTCGGCCTCCAGCCGTTCGTTGGCGGTGACCACGGTGGGGAGCGGGCCGGGCAGGATGGTGCGCACGCGCGCCCGGCGCACCTGCGCCCCACGCTCTCTGGCCTGGTCCAGCAGCCAGCCGTCGAAGGAGGCCGGATAGGG
>CAYZNA010000486.1:1415-2772 GCA_964478665.1 uncultured Anaerolineales bacterium | reverse complement strand
CAGCGCCCACGACAACCTGCTGCTGTCGCTGTTGTATGCCGATGGCGTCGGCGCCGAGGAGGTGGTCGCCGCGGCCCGCGCCTATGGCGGCAGCCGTGTTGCCGCGCGCTCGGCGACGCGGCCGCCGCTATGCATCGACCGAGGCAGGCGGCTGCGCGTCGGCTACGTCTCGCCCGACCTGCGCGCGCACTCGGTGGCGCATTTCTTCGAGCCGGTGCTGGTGCATCACGACCGCGGCCGCTTCGAAATTTACTGTTATCACCTCCTCGCCCAGGAAGACGAGGTGTCGCAGCGCCTGCGCGGCGCGTGCGATCGCTGGTTCAACGCCTACGGCCTCGCCGACGAGTTGCTCGCCGAGCGCATTCGCGAGGACGGCATCGACATTCTCGTGGACCTTGCCGGCCACGCCGGTCACAACAGCCTGCCCGCATTCGCGGCGCGGCCGAGCCCGGTGCAGATCACCTGGCTCGGTTTTCCCTCGACGGTGGGCCTGCCCGCGATCGCATACCGCATCACCGACTGGCAGGTCGATCCGCCGGGCTACGAGCGCTTCAACACCGAGACGCCGCTGCGCCTGCCGCACAGCTATTTCTGCTACCGCCCCGGCGACGCGCCGGAGATAGCCGCGTCTCCGGCCGCAAGCAATGGCTATATCACCTTCGGTTCCTTCAACGGCCTGCCCAAGCTCTCCGATAGCGCGGTGCTGCTGTGGGCGCGCGTGTTGCAGGCGGTGCCCGGCTCGCGACTGCTGCTGAAGAACCGCATGTTCGCCGAGGCGGGCACGCGGGAGCGGGTGCGCGACGCCTTCCTGGCGGCGGGCGTGGATGCGGATGGGCTGGAACTGCTCATCTGGACGCTCGACAGCGCCTCCCACCTGGAGCTCTACAACCGCGTCGACATCGCGCTCGACAGCTATCCCTACAACGGCGCCACCACCAGTTGCGAAGCGCTGTGGATGGGCGTGCCGGTGGTGAGCCGCTGCGGCGAGACCCATGCCGCGCGCATGGGCCGCTCGATCCTCACCGCGGCGGGCCTCCCAGAACTCGTGGCCGACAGCGACGAGGCTTTCGTCCGGATCGCGGCGACCCTGGCCGCGGATGGCGCGCGGCTCGCCGCCGCGCGTTCAGGGCTGCGGCAACAACTGCTCGCCTCGCCGCTGATGGACGAAACCGGCTTCACCCGCGCGCTCGAACGGATCTATCTCGACGTTTGGTCGAACTCCCTTGCCTCGGCCGCTGCGCCCGATGATGACAATGGGCCGCGCCAGTAGTCCATAGGGCGCATCGATTTCATCGGGACGCTCCGATCTCCGGCAACGTTGGGTCGTTAGAGTGGCCAATGTGATTCGAGTTGCATT
>CAYZNA010000486.1:0-1405 GCA_964478665.1 uncultured Anaerolineales bacterium | reverse complement strand
GAATCACGGCAGCTCATTGCCACCCCCGTCGCGAGGCGGGTTCGGAAAGCCACGGGTCTCAAAGGGGAATCACGAGACAGCCGGGTTTCGGGCGCTTGTAGTGCAAGGCAAACCCAACCGGGGATGCCATTGTGCAAACAAACTTTACCCGAAAGGAGCATTACATGAAATTGAAACTGAAAGCGCTGGTCGCCGCCGTCGCCCTCGTGGCCGCCGGCAGCGCCAATGCCGCAGTCACGGGCGGCCAAGCGGCGACTGGCAGTTCCCTGATGTTCGAAGCCTGGGATACGGTCAGCGGCCTCGGCATGGTGCAGAGCCTGGGTGAGACCTATGCGTCCGCGCTCACCATGAGCACCCTCAACTTCAACCTCGACAGCGCCACTTTCTCGTCGCTGCTGGGCACGGACACTGCGGGCACCGGGCTGAACTGGAAGGTCTTTTCCGTCATGCATAACGATTATGGTGGTGCCAGCGCCCCCAACTCGCTCGGTGGCTACGGCCTGCTGACCACGGTCTCTAAACTGCCCGGCTTGGGCTTCCGGGAGGATTCCTCGCAGCTCGCCAGTTTGTTGCTTTCGCAGGGTGACACTGCCGGCACCGGCCACCTCGGCGATATCAACGCAGCTCTGGGCACCCCGACCTACGGGATTATTCCTAACGGCAACGTGGCCAACGCCGGCCCTAGCGGCGGCGGCGGCGGCGCCGGCAACGCCTACTACGGCAACTTCATCGGTGGCGACGGCGGCAGGGTGGGCTTTGGCAGCCTCGACTTCTATAAGTACGCCAATGACCCGGATACGTACGCTCTGCTGGAGAATAAGCTCGGCGGTACCGGCGCTCAGTTTACCCTGGCGTCAACCGGCAACGTGAGCTTCGGTGCGCCCGCCGCGGTGCCGCTCCCGGCCGCCGCGTGGCTGTTTGGCTCAGGTCTCCTCGGCCAGGGCGGCATCGGCCGCCGCCGCAAGCAAGCCTGAGCAACAGATTCAAATTGTCTTGACGCGCCGGCGCCGCCCCGGTCCCGACGGACTAAATGCGGCCCGGTGCCAACCCCCCCCAAATCAAATTAAGGAGCACTACATGAAACAGAAACTCATCGTCACCGCCGTCGGAACCGCGCTCGCCGCGGCCGCCGGTTCCGCTTTCGCTGCGCTTCCCGGCTTTGTTACCGCCGTTCCCACGCAAGTCTATATGTCGGGCGCCACCGCGCAGAACGGCGGCATCGACAACGTCGCCCGCCTGGTATGCACCGACGGCAGCCTCGACTCCTATACCACCTCGGCCCAAGTCGCCTACGTCTGCAACGTCAGGACCGGGTCTGCCCTGGATACTGCTTCCACGCCTGCGGGCAGCCCCATCGCCATCCACAAGGAATACAACGGCGGCTCGAACAACGGCATTTTCCCGC
>CAYZNA010000485.1:0-2791 GCA_964478665.1 uncultured Anaerolineales bacterium | reverse complement strand
ACCGCCGGAGTCACCGAAACCGTCACCTTCTCGTGGATTCCCGACACGCTCGGCGGAGTGCTCCTGTGCGGGGCGCGCGCCACTCCGCTAACACTGCGTGGCGCACTACGAACGTATCGCCGCCGAATGTAACATTGTCGAGTTAAGGGCGGTGTCCGGGGCAAGTACGTAGAACGTTACCGGGCCGGCACCAATCTGATATTGCTGGCCCCCGACGTAGCAGAAGCCTTCCCGACCGAAGAAGCAGTCAACGAAGCCCTGCGTTTGGTAATTCAACTGACGAAGATCTCACGCGACCAGAAGCAGAGCATTGCGGAAGCATCCCCCCCTTCCCCCACCCGCACGCCCAGCCCGACTTGAACCCGGACTCCGCTGTTCCGCACCCCTACCCCCACACCGTAGCCCCTCACCCTCGGCCTCGGCCCGCTTCACCTTCCAGCGAGCCGTCCGTGTTCCCTTCCCTCCGTGAGCAAGCCCTATCCGGCTCTGGCGCGCAGCTCCATCGGCTTGAGCGCCGCGTACAGAAAGCTGTGGGCCGGGGTGGGCACGCCCGCCTCCCGGCCCAGCCGCACCACCGCGCCGTTTTGCGCTTCCAGCTCAGAGGGGCGCCCTTCCATTATATCGCGCTGCATGGAGGCGGTGGCCGATTCGGGCAGGGCGTCAATGAAAGCCAGGGTTCGGGCCACCACGTCCGCCGGGAGCGGCACGCCGCGCGCGCGGGCCACGGCCGCGGTCTCGCGCATGGCGGCCTCCAGCAAGGCGCGGGTCTCCGGCACCAGGCGCATCTCCCCGGCCGGGGCGCGACAGGCTGCTCCCACCCCGCTGATGGCCGAGATGAACAGGAATTTGCTCCAGATGGCAACCTGCACGTTGTCGGAGAGTTCAGCCATCACCCCCTGACAACCCCGGAAGGCGGCTAGCAGCGCCCCGGCGCGCGGTATGCGGCGGCCGTCCAGCTCGCCGAAGACCACGCGCGGCTCGATACCGGCGTGGGTGATCTCGCCCGGCGCGGAAATATAGCTCAACACCTGGCACATGCCCCCCAACATGCGCCCCATCCCCACCACCGCGCCGATCTCCTCGGCAGCGGTGGCGCCGTTTTGCAGCGAGAGCACGACTGTCTCCGGCCCGAGCGCCGGCAGCAGCGACCGGGCGGCTCCGGGGGTCTGCCACGACTTGACGCACACCAGCGCCACGTCGGCGAGGCCGGCCCCGGCGGGATCGGCCAACGCGCGGACCGGCTGCACAGTGAAGTCGCCGCGGATGCTCCTTACCCGCAGCCCGTCCCGCTGCAAGGCCGCAAGATGCGCGCCGCGCGCGACCAGACACACCTCTTCGCCGGCCTGCGCCAGGCGCCCGCCAAAATAACCGCCAACCCCGCCGGTTCCCATGATGATGAATTTCACATTGACCTCCGATTCTGGGGTAGGGGGACACAGGGGGTAGGCGAAGGCATTGCCTTCGCCTACCCCCTGTCCCCTGTTTTCCCCCCCGCGCCAAGTGTAACCGACCTCTCCCGAATGTCAAACTCTCAGCAGATATTTATCGCCGCGTGGGCGCGAACCTGCTATAGTTACGCCCTGGCCTTTCCGGAGGAGAAGCTATGCGCCACATTGCCCGACTCGCGCTGGGGATGCTGCTGGGGCTGGCGGCCTGCGCCGCCCCCACCCTGGAGCCGAGCGCCACCCCGGCCCCGACCCCCACCCACACTCGCGTCCCCTTCACCCCGCGCCCGACCATCACCCCGCTCCCGGACAAAATCCCCGGCCTGTGGCCGCCCAACTGGCGCCTGCTGGTGCTGGACCGGCGTGGGCGGCTGCTGCGGGTGGATCCGCTGGCCACCAGCCGGGTAGTGGATGCCCAGAAGAACTTCGCGGCGCCCGCCGTAGGGTTGGCGCTCTCGGCGGACAGAACGCGGGCCTTTGTCACCCAGTTCACCGACAAACCCGGCCAGGACGCGATCGCCGTCATCAATCTAACCGATGGCGCTACCCTGGCAGAGATTTCCGCCGCGGACGGCACCAACTTCATCCACCCGCTGCCCGATGGCAGGCTGCTGGCGGGATCGAAGTACGCCGGCTTGATGCAGGTGGTGGACCCGGACAGGCTGGAGATCACACGGGCGTACGATCTGGGCGTGAGGGGCGGGCTGGACACCGGCGCTGACAATTTCACCGTGACCGGCGATGGAATGGTGTACGTGCCGCTGCGCAAGGACCCTCAGTCCATTGCGGTGCTCACGTTGAGCAGCGGCGCGGTGCGCACCCTGCCGCAGCCCGGCGCGCCGGACCTGCGCGCGGTGCTCCCGTCCCCGGACGGCAAGACCCTGCTGGCGCTGGATGCCGGGGGCGAGCAGTTGCTGGTGCTCGATCCGGCCAGCGGCGCCCAATTGGGGACCGTCAAACTGTGCGGCGGCGTGATCACCCTGGCCCCCACCCCCGATGGTCGCAAGGCCTACGTGTACTGCCCGGACGTTTTCAGCGTGGCGGTCGTGGACCTGACCATCCCTGCGGTAAAATCCACCCTGCTGCTGGGCCAGTTCGGAATCGGGGCGTGGATCAACGTGGACCCGGAGGGTAGGTTCGTGTACGTTGGCGGGTACGGGGTGCTGTTCATTCTGGATGCCCTGAGCGACGAAATGCTCTCGGCCATCCCCATGCCCTCACAGATCCCCGGCATGTTCGGGCTGGAGCGCGTGACGCCTCCCGGCTCATAGCACGCCTGCCGCCGGCGCTAGCCACCTCCCACGGCTACCGGCCGCCACCGATCGCTTCCCCCTCCAGCACCCATC
>CAYZNA010000484.1:0-2803 GCA_964478665.1 uncultured Anaerolineales bacterium | reverse complement strand
CGATGCCTCGCTCGATTTTGCAAGCGCCTCGGCGTGTTGAGCAAGAGCCTCGATGGGTGTCACTGACCGCCCTATACTGTACCAGGCGTAGTCGCCTGGTGTGTACCACCCGTAGTCGCTTCATGTGTACCACTGATCGCCGGGTGATGTGTACCGCCCCTGACCGCCAGAGGTGGCCCACTTGCCGTGGCGGCCGGGTGTGGCACCATTTCCTCCAGTATTCACCTGGACTGGAGGAACAAAACCATGGAGTGCTTGCATATGAACCAACTACGCGATCTGATCCATCGTTTGCGCGCCAGCGAGAGCGAACGCCGCATCGCCCGCGACATGCACCTCTCGCGTACCACCGTGCGCAAGTATCGGGAACTGGCCGAGCCGCTCGGCTATCTGCGGCCCGAGCAAGCCTTGCCGGATGACGCGACCTTGTTCGCGACGCTGGGCAGCGGTCCACGACCGCCGCAGGTGACGTCCACGGTTGAGCCGTATCAAGAGGTCGTCCAACGCCTGGTCGACCAGGGCGTCGAAATGACCGCCATCTTTCAACGCCTGCGCGACAACCATGGCTATACTGGCAGTTACTCTGCCGTGCGCCGGTATGTGCATCGCCTGTGCCCGACTACCCCGGATGCCGTGGTGCGCGTTCACAGCGCTCCGGGCGAAGAGATGCAAGTGGACTTTGGCTCGGTCGGGCCACTGTACGATCCCGACCGAGGCCGCCCGTGGCCGGCCTGTGTGTTTGTGGCGACCCTGGGCTTCAGCCGTCACCAGTACGCCGAGTTGGTCTTTGATCAAAAGACGCCGACCTGGATTGGCTTGCATCGGCGAGCCCTGGAGAGCTTCGGCGGGGCGCCCCAGCGGGTGGTGCCGGACAATCTCAAACCGGCGGTGCTGCAGGCCCTGGTGTATGACCCGGTGTTGGGCGAAGCCTACCGCCGCCTGGGACTGCACTATGGCTTCCTGATCAGTCCGACGGGGCCGGGCCAGCCCCGGCACAAAGGCAAAGTCGAAAACGGCGTGCATTACGTCCAGCGCAACTTCATGGCCGGTCAGGAGTTTGTCGACCTCCGGGTCGCCAACGAGCGCCTGAAAGTCTGGGTGCGCGAGGTGGCGGGGACGCGCCAGCATGGGACGACCCACCAGGCACCCCTCCAGTTGTTCCACGAATACGAACAGACCGTGTTACTGCCGCTGCCGGCCGAACCCTTCACCTTGTGTGAAGTCAAGCCAGTCAAGGTCCACCCCGATTGCCACGTGACCCTGGCGGGCAGCTATTACTCGGTGCCATACCGCCACATCGGCCAGACGCTGGATGCCTACATCGGCGAGCGGGTCGTCGAGATTTACCAGGGGATCCACCTGGTCGCCACCCACCTGCGCTGTACCGCACCCGGGCAATGGCAAACTCGCCTGGAAGACTATCCCCCGGCCAAGGCCGAGTACCTGAAACGCACGCCGGCGCATTGCCGCCAAATGGCAGCGCACCTGGGCCCGGCCACTCAACACGTGATCGAGACCTTGCTGGGCGACCGGCCGCTGGATCGCCTGCGCTCGGCCCAGGCCATCTTGCGCCTGGAAGACAGCGTGGGGCCTCGACGCCTGGAAGCCGCCTGCGCTCGGGCCACCTACTATGGCGACATCCGCTACCGGCGCATCAAAGACATCCTCAACGCGGCACTCGACCGCGAGCCCCTGCCGCAGGCCCAGCCGGCCGCACCCCGGCCAGGCTTTGCCTTCGCTCGCCCCGCCGCCGAGTTCTTTGCCCCAGGGCCGGAGGTGAATGCATGATGACCCATCCCCTCCTGCCCAAACTGCGCCAACTCAAACTGGGTGGCATGGCCTACACCCTGGAAGTGCGGGCGGCCCAGGCCACCCAGCAGCAGTTGATGCCCGTCGAGTTTCTGGCGCTGCTGCTGGAGGATGAACTGGAACGGCGGAGCCAGCAACGCCTGGCCCGCCGCCTGGCCCAATCCGGCTGCGACGAGCACAAGACCCTGGCCCGCTTCGATTTCGCGGCCGCACCGGGGGTCAATCGCAGCTTCCTCCAGGACCTGGCGACGTGCGCCTTCATCCCGCGCCATGAGAACGTGCTCTTGTGTGGCCCCAGCGGCCTCGGCAAGAGTCATCTGGCGAACGCCCTGGCGATCGAGGCGCTCAAACGCGATCTGACCGTCTGGTCTCGCCATACCCAGCGCTTCTTGACCGACCTGAACGCCGCGCGGGCGAACGGCGCCTACTCGCGTCTGTTGGCCCGGGCGCTGAGCGTGGACCTGTTGATCCTGGATGACTTCGGCCTGCAGCCGCTCGCGCCTCAGGCCGCCCAGGACCTCTACGAGATCATCAGCGAACGCTACGAGCATGGCTCGCTGATCGTCACCAGCAACCGGGCCTTCGCGGAGTGGGCCGAGGCGTTCGGCAATGATCTGTTGGCCAGCGCTGCCCTGGATCGCCTGACGCATCATGCCCATCCCCTGATCCTTCGCGGAGAAAGTTACCGGCAACGCAGCCGGAGGAAGGAGGTGACGGGCGACCCATCTGCTTCGCTCGCTACCCTGTCGTCTCAAGCTTGACCTGATCCACCAGCCACGCCCGGACCATGGCCTTCCAACGGAGAGTTGAGTGGTACACATCAGGTGCACATGGGTGGTACACATCGGGCGGCTATTGACAATAGTCTTCGTCTCGGAAATCACGCGGCCCATCAGGTCGTACTTCCACGCGGTCGAACCCGAACCATCACTCATCCCGGTGCGGCGGCCAATGCCGTAGATTCACGTGTCTGGGATTATCCATCTGGCAATCA
>CAYZNA010000483.1:0-2811 GCA_964478665.1 uncultured Anaerolineales bacterium | reverse complement strand
TCCCCATGCCACCGGTTTTCGACGAATGATGACCGGTATGCGGGCTGCCGGTCCTTCCAGGCATGGGCCCCCGCCTGGCGGGAGATCATTGCGGGCGCGGGGTACGGGTCGGGGTGGGGATCGTGGTCGGGGTGGGGGTCAGCGGCCCCTCCAGGGTCCACAGCCGGATGACCACTTCGCCAAAACGACCCAGCACGCCCTGATCCCGCTGGTTGAAAAACACGTGAATCCCGGCGCCGTTGCCGGTGGCAAGCTCCACCACCCTTTCCGCCACAAAGGAGTGCGATTCCCCGGGGGCCACCATGGCAGCGAAGGCCTGTTCGCCGTCCACGCTCACCCGCAGGTAGGCGCGCTGCTCCACCAGCACCTGCACCTGCACGTTGGTGAAGGCGGCCAGCGGCAGGGGAGTGGAAACGGCGGTGGGTTGCCCGTTGCCCGGCGCCGGGGCCAGCGGCGTGACGGGGGCGGGCGTCGCGGTGGACAGCAAGAAGGCGGAGGTAGTGGCAGTGGCGTTGCCCAACACAGCCACAGCATCCGCCAGGCGGGCGCCGCCCCACACCAGCACAGCCAGCAGGGCCAGGGTGATCAGCAAAGCGACCAGCAGGTCGGCCGAGAACCAGCCCCCGATCCTTGCTCTGGGGGACCAGCCTGCCGGGCGGCGTGCGGTGGCCGGGCGCGGGGCAGTCCGGGGCGCGCCGCCAGCGTCCGGTCGCGGGCTGGAGCGGCGGCGCAAAAAGCCGGACAGCCGGCCGCGCCTGCGCGCCAGTTCGTCGTAGCGCGCCAGCATCTGGTCGCCGTCCAGCCCCAGAAAGCGGGCGTAGTTGCGCAAGAAACCGCGCGCCTGTGTGGGCGAAGGGAGCAAGGCAAAGTCGCCGGCCTCCATGGCCTGCAGGTGGCGCGCCCTGATGCGGATCGCCTTCTCGACATCTTCGAGGGCGAATCCGCGCGCTTCGCGCACTTCACGCAGGGTTTCGCCGAGAGATTGCATGTGCGAGGGTGCCGGGTCCGCCTCACGCCCCGGCCGGCGGCGGGGGGAAGCAAACACGGACGCTTTTCACTGCCAGTGGGAAAACCGTCCGCCTTCCCCTTCGTTCACATTTTCACCCCACCGGGGGTGGGCCGGGAAACTTATGCGATGGCCCCGGCCAGTTCACGCGGGACGGGCAGAGCCTCGGCGATCGCTGGCGCCCAGGTGGGGACCGGGGCCGGGAGCGGCTGCTCGGCCTCCAGCACCGCGGCGGGGGCTTCACCTTCGCGGTGGATGATCACGGTCACGCGCGGGATCAGGTCCACGGTCAGGCGGATGGGAACCTGGTGCACGCCAAGCTGGCGCAGCGGCTCGCCGGCCACGTGGCGCCGGTCAATCTCCTCGCCGATGCGTGCCCTGATGGCGTCGGCGATGCTGGCGTTGGTGATCGAGCCGTACAGTTTGCCGGTTTCGCCGGCGCGGGCGGCGAAGGCGAGGGTGAGGCCGTTGAGTTTCTCGGCCACGCCGCTTAACTCATGGTTGAGGCGGGCGCGTTCTTCGTCGGCCACGTGTTTGATCCGCTCGGCCCGCTTGAGGGCGGCGGGAGTGGCCAGCACGGCCAGCCCCTGGGGGAGCAGATAGTTGCGGCCATAGCCGGTGGCGACTTTCCTTACCGTCCCGGCGCGACCCAGTTTGTAAACGTCTTTCAACAGCAGTACTTTCATGGTGCTCAAGCCCTTTCGTGGTGAATACGCCAGACAAAATACAAGCGCCGCGCGGGCGCTGTTGGGGCGAAGGGTACCACGTCCCGGATAGGCAGGATTGTACCAGAGAGACGGGAGACCGTCAAAGGCCGCGCTCAGGGCGCTCAGGCGGCCGCCTCAATTGGGCGAGGGCGACTTCGGGCCGGGCGGCCTGCCGCGCCGGGGCGCATCACCCGAGGGGTCCTCGCGGGCGAGCATGGTTTCCAGCAGGGCCACCTCGCGGCGATAGATTGTCCGCAGCTCCTCCAGCAGGTCGGCCTGCTCGGGGATTTCCAGCAGGGCCTGTTTTTGCGCCAGCGGGGTCTGCAGCAGCGTGGCCGCCAGAGAGGACAGCATGGCCGGATCGGCCGGCAGGCTACCGGGGTCGAAGTCGGTGTTGGTGACCCGCGCCAGATTTCGCATGTAGCGGATCACCCACGGGCGCAGGCGCGCGTCCAGCCCTGGCAGGCGATCCGGCTCCGCCCTCTCCCGCGCGAAGAACCGGACCGCCCCTGTCAGATAGGGGCGCCTGGCCTGCAGCTCCAGAATCTCAAACCTTTGCTGCCCGAAGGCCGCGAGGTGAATGCGGCCATCCGGCAGCGGGCGCACCTCGGTGGTGTGGGCTGTGCAACCCACCAGATAGGGCGCGGCCAGCGGACCGCGCGCCTCCTGCCCGCGCCGGATGCACACCACGCCAAAGACTGCACCCCCGGCCAGGCAATCGTCCAGCATTTGTCGGTAGCGCTCCTCAAAGATGCGCAGGCTGATGGGCATGCCCGGGAACAGCACGGTATTGAGGGGGAAGAGAGGCAGGTCGGGCATGGGAGGAAGCAGGAACGCTTCGCGGGAGGCGGGAGGGAGGGAGGGGAGGCTCAGGGTGGGGGCAGGGCGGTGGAGAGGCGGCGGTCGAGGTCAGAGGCTTGCCCGGCGCGGACTGCCTGCAAGTGACGCGCCAGCGCCCCGGCCACGGCCGGCAGATCCGGGTAACCGGCCCGGGCCTCCATCATCTGATAGCTGCGGGCGGAGGCCTCATCCAGCGCCTGCCGCAGGAAATTGACTGCGGCCCCTCTGCCTACTACCCCTGCGGCGGCGGCCTGCGCC
>CAYZNA010000482.1:0-2829 GCA_964478665.1 uncultured Anaerolineales bacterium | reverse complement strand
CAAATTCGCGGACGAGTTCCATCCGGCGCTGAAGCACAATGGCCCCGGCATCCTCGCCAGGGCCAATGCCGGGCCGAATACCAACGGCAGCCAGTTTTTCATCACGCACCGGGCCACGCCCCACCTCGACAACAAGCATTCGGTCTTTGGCCAAGTCATTCAGGGCCTGGAGGTGCTCCTGTCCATCCCCGACCGCGATCCAGGCCGGGCCACGCAACCCGGAACCAAGATCAGCACCATCGAGATCGCTGAAACCTGAGGGGAGGCGACTGGGGGCAATGACTGACTATCCCGGGCCGCGGCCCGTCCTTCCTACGCCCACCCCTTCCCCTGCCCCGGCGATCAGCACGCGCTCGAAACCTTCGCTGCGCCTGCAGTTGGCCCGCGCCGCCTCGCTGATCTTCGTCATCGCCATCACCCTGTACATTTACTCGATCCGCGACCGCGCCGACGAATTTCGGGCGTACGGCTATTGGGGTATTTTCCTCTTGACGGTCATCGCCAACGCGACCATCATCCTCCCGGCGCCGGGCCTGGCGCTGGTTTATACTTTCGGCGGCGTCTTCCCGCCCCTGGGGGTGGGACTGGTGGCCGGGGCGGGCGCCACGCTCGGCGAGTTGTCCGGTTACCTCGCCGGGTTCAGCGGACAGGCGGTGATTGAGAACCGCCAGTTGTACGACCGCCTCGAAGGCTGGATGAGACGTTATGGCCCGCTGGTCATCGTGGCGCTGGCCTTCCTGCCTCTGCCGATTTTCGATCTGGCCGGCGTCGCCGCTGGCGCGCTCAAGATGCCCGTACAGAACTTTCTGTTTTGGTGTGCGCTGGGCAAAGCGCCCAAAATGCTGCTGATCGCCTATGCCGGGGCCTATTCCCTCGAATGGGTGACACGTTTTATCCATTAGCCCTGCGCCGGCTGTGCGGCCTGAGCCTCTTAAGCAATGAGCTCTCCAACGAATTCTGCCGGGACTGTGCTGGTGATTGACGACGACGAAGTCATCCTGCGCCTGCTCAAGGTCAACCTGGAGCGGCGAGGGTACGCCGTCACCCCGGCGCGAACCGGCGCCGAGGGCCTGGAGGCTGCCCGGCAGAATCCGCCCGACCTGGTGTTGAGCGATGCCTTGCTGCCGGACATGGACGGCTTGAAAGTGTGCAGCCTGCTTACAGAGGACAGCCGGACCCGCCACGTACCGGTGATCCTCATGTCCAGCCAATCGGGAAGCCAGGAAATTGTCACTGCCCTGGAGACGGGGGCGGACGACTACCTCGTCAAGCCCCTGGACTTCCGGCAGGTCGCCGCGCGGGTGCACGCGCACATTCGCCGCGCCCAACTCAAGCCGGCTCTCAATCCGCTCACCGGTCTGCCGGGCAACTTGATCATTGATCAAGAAATCCGGCGCCTGGCGGCGCCGGGCCACGGCCTCTTCGCCATCGTGTACACCGACCTCACCCACTTCAAGGCCTACAACGATGTCTATGGCTTCCCGGCCGGCGACGAAGCGATCCGCTTGGTGGCGCGGGTTCTCACCACGGCCATCTCGGAATTGGGCAACCCGACCGACCTGATGGGCCACGTGGGCGGGGACGATTTCATCGTCATCACCACGCCCGACCGCTGCGACGCTATCGCGCAGCGCATCATCAGCGACTTCGACCGCCAGGTGCCGGAATTGTATACCCCCACCGACCGCCGCAGGGGTTACCTCACCACCAAGGATCGGCAGGGGATGATCAAGAAATTCCCGCTGTTGAGCATCGCCATTGCCATTGTCCACAACCAATATCATCCGGTCGCCAACCACTGGGAAATCGGAGAGCTGGGCGCGGAACTCAAGCAGTTCGCCAAGGCGCGCGGGGGCAGCGCTTACGTCAAGGATCAGCGCCGTGGTTAATTCGCTGGAGGAAGCCCAGACGGCGCTGCGAGCCATTGACCCTTACCGCCGGAGGGAAGCGGCGCTCTACCTGGCAGACCACCCCAGCCCGGCCGGGTGTGAAGCGCTGCTGGCGGCGTTAGGTGATCCCGATTCACAGGCGCACGAAGCCATCATCCGCGCCCTCGTGCAACAAACCCTCCCGGATCGGGTCGCCCGGCTGGTGACGGTGCTGCGCGAAAACGACGCCGCCCGCCGCAACGCCGCCATCAGCACCCTGATCGAGATCGGCACGCGCGCGCTGGACACCCTCACCGCCGCCCTCCAACATTCCTCGCCGGACGTCCGCCTGCATATTGCGGAAGTCTTGGGCGACCTGCGTGACGGACAGGCCGTGCCGGCTTTGCTGGAACGGCTCGGCGACGCGGCCGAATTTCCCAACGTGCGCCATGCGGTGGCCCAGGCGTTGGGCAAGATCGGGGATCGCACGGCCACCCCCGCCCTCGTCAGCGCCGCGGAACAAGGCGATTTTTGGGTGCGCTATGCCGCCGTAGAAGCCCTGGGGCGCATCGGCGACGAGAGAGCCGTGGGGCCTCTGTTGGAATTAATGAAGCAGGATACGTGGACACGCCCGGCCATCGTCCAGGCGTTGGGCAACCTCGAACAGTTCGAAGCCGTCGAGGCGCTGGTCGCGGCCCTGGAGGACAGCAACGAAGCCGTGCGCGTGGCCAGCATGGAAGCCCTCATCAAGATCGTCATCGAACCCGGCACCGCCCGCCGTCTGGATGTGGACAAACTCGACGAGGTCCGCCGCCGCATCCCCCTGCCGCCGCTGGTGCGTGAGATTGATGCGCGGACCGCGCCCAGCAGCGCCTATGCCGCGCATCTCCTGGGCTGGCTTACCCAACTCGAGGCGCTGCCCCATCGGATTGCGCCTCTCGGCCAGCGCGACGAGACCCTC
>CAYZNA010000481.1:0-2836 GCA_964478665.1 uncultured Anaerolineales bacterium | reverse complement strand
TGAGGGACAACTGAAAATCGCGCGCCAGCACCGTGACGGAGCCGGAGGCCAGATAGTCCGCCGGAAGGGGCACCACTTGCGCCACCTGCCCGGCCTGCAGTGCGGCCCGCGCCCCGGCCACGCCGGTGAAGGGCACGAACAGCCCCTGCGGGAAGCCGGGCGGCGTCTGGCGCAGCAGCCCGGCCTCGTCCACCAGCCCCACCTGAGGCCACTGCGCGGGCGCGGCATTCCCGCTGCCCGCCCCCTCCCTGTTCGACGAGCGGTCCGGCTGCAGCGCCGCGTAGGCCTGAAACCCCAGCAGCAGGGCCGGCATGATGAACGTGAGCAGCCAGAAGGAACGCTGCCGCAGCGTCACCCCGGTCGCGTGCCGGAGCACCAGCCAGGTGTTGCGCATCACAGCCCCCTGCCCTCCCGCAGCGCGGCCAGCGCCGCCCGCAGTGTCAGCGGCTGGCCGTAGCGCAGCATCCCCGCCCGGAAGATGCGGGCCGCGGCCCGGACCATGCCGATTGCGCCGGCTACCAGCAGCACCCAGCCGGCGACCACCTGCCAGAGCGGGAGGCTGCCCAGCCCCCAGCGCAGCGAAATCATAAGGAACGAGGTGGGGGGAAACAGGGTGAGCGCCACCAGCAGCGGGTGGCCGGGATTCTCGAACAGCAGCGCCAGAAAGAACACCGGCAGCATAAAAAGCAGGTTGAGCAGGCCGGCGATTTGCTGGCCCTGCTGCACCTCGGTCACCGCCGCGCCAATCGCCACCATCACCGCCGAGATCAGCGCGTAGGCCGGGAAGAAAAACAGCGCCATCAACCCCAGATAGCCCCACGGCACGCTCGCCTCTCGCAACATCGCCACGTACGGCGCAGCTACCCGCAGCCCGATGGCCGCCGCCAGGGCATAGATTCCAAGCTGGCTCAGGGCCGCCGCCAGCAGCCCGGCGGCCTTGCCGCCGATCAATTGGCCGGGCGTGACCGAAGTGAGAAGCACCTCCATTGTGCGGTTTTCTTTCTCGTCGGCCACCACCCGCAGCATGTAGCCGGAGGCCGACATGGTGGCGACCATGAAAAACATGCTGGCGGCCAGGGGCACGAGCACGTTGATGATGCCGCTCTGGCTGAACTCCCGCCCGCTGGCAACGTCTTGCACCACCACCTGCGGGCCGCGGATCAGCCGCTGCTGGGCCGCGGCCGGCAGCCCGGCCACCAGGTTGAGGCGCACAAAGTCGTCGAACTGGCCCCACGCCTCGTTCCCTGGCGGGCGCTGCAGGTAGTACAGCTCGGTGCGCAGGCTGCTCGGGTAACCCGCCGGGAAGACGAAGAAGGCCTGAATCTCCTCGCGGTTGAGCGCCTCCAGCGCCGCGGCCTCGTCCGGGTAGGGGATCACGGTCAGGGCCGGGTCGGCCGGCGGCAGCGCCTCGCGGGCCGGGCTGGTCCGGGCCGCCTCCGGGGTCAGGATTCCGGCGCGGTCCACGTAGCCTATCGGGCGGCCGTCCTGCCCGCCGGTCTGGACCATGATGGCCACCGCGATCAGCAGCGCCATGCCCAGCGGGATGGCGAGCGCGCCAAGCAGGAACCCACGCCGGCCGACAGTGCTGCGATATTCGCGCCGGGCGACCAGCCAGAGGTTACGCACGGACGCCCTCCAGCGTACCCCCGGCCGCCGCCGCCCGGCCCTGCACCACGGCGATAAAGATGTCGTCCAGCGAGGGTTGCGCCAGCTCAAAGCGTTCAATGCGGGCGCCCTCGCGCGCGGCCAGCGCCCGGAGCACGGCCTGCGGATCGGCGCCGATCTCCAGGGACAGGTGCCACGCGCCGTTCTGCTGGCGGGTTTCCAGCACGCCGGGCAGGCCGGTGAAGTCGCCCTGCCCTTCCACCACGATGGCATTGCCGGCGAAGTTGCGCTTGATCTCGTCCACCCGGCCGTACAGCACCGCCCGGCCCCCGTCAATCAGCACGATGCGGTCGCACAGCGCCTCCACCTGATGCATCTGGTGGGTGGACATGAGGATGGTCTTGCCGGCCCGCTGCCGCTCCTGAAAGATCTCTGTGACCAGGCGCGTATTCACCGGGTCCAGCCCGAAGAACGGTTCGTCCACCACGATCAGGTCCGGGTCGTGCAGCAGGGTAGCGATCAGTTGGGCCTTCTGCTGCATGCCCCGGCTGAGTTCCTGTACCTTTTTGTGGCGGTGTTCGGCCAGGTCAAGGCGTTCCAGCCAGGGGCCAAGCCGGGCGCGGGCAGTGCGCTCGTCCATACCTTTCAGGGTGGCCAGATACACCAGCGTCGGCTCCAGTTTCTGATCTTTGTACAGGCCGCGTTCCTCCGGCAGATAGCCGATGCGCCGCTTGCCGGCCATGTCCAGCTTGCCGCCGAACACGCTCGCCGCGCCGGCATCCGGCTGGAAGATGTCCAGCAGCATGCGGACGGTGGTGGTCTTGCCGGCGCCGTTCGGCCCCAGCAAGCCGAAGATCTCGCCCGGCTCCACCGCGAACGAGACATCGGCCACGGCCTGGGTGTGGCCGAAGCGCTTTGCAAGATGGGAAACTTCAACTGTGTGCATGATCTCGCTCCTCGAAGTTTCTGGCCCGCGTTCCGCCCGGGGGGCGTCGCCCACAAGGGTAGGCCAGATCAGGCCGCCGTGTCAAGTGCCATCCGTCACTCCCCGGGGCTGCTCAAAGCTGTATCGTGCGCGCACACAGGCGAAGGGCGCCAACGCACCGTAGCGCGTGTTCCGCACTGTGCGAATCTCCGAAACCTGAAAAGGCCCTGTCACCGAGCAACATGCTTGATGCTGCGATGCATTCTGTCGTATACTGATTTCCAGTCTGAATGCGAGACAGGCCGC
>CAYZNA010000480.1:0-2836 GCA_964478665.1 uncultured Anaerolineales bacterium | reverse complement strand
CTGCGTCGGTGAGAATCCGACGCGCAGCGTGAACTGCGGCGCGGGCGTTGCGGTCTGGCCGCACGCGGGCAGCAGGACAAAAATGGCGAACATGGCCGCCGCCGTGCGTAGCACCGCCAAAGATCTCCTCGTCGTCATCGTGACCTCCTATGTTCATGGCTTCAGCCCCTTGTGGCAGCCGGCGTGCGCTCCACAACCATGAGAGCGCTGACAGGCGTTGTGCCAGCACAGCGCGGCCTCCAACCGCAGTCCAATGTCCACCGCAGTGAGCGCGGGGTTCGCGGAGAAAGCGCCAGGAAAGACTCTGCGTCCTCGGCGCACTCCAGCGCTACCGCCATGAGCGCATATACCCCTAATATTACACAATTGGTCCAGAATCCCAATAGTATCTCCGTGTAACTCAACCGACGCCAGCTGCGCGCTTGTTGTGGCAGAGTGCACGCAGTCCCGTCAGGATTCAGTTGAAGGGGGACTGGCGAAGTCTTTGATGGATCAGCCGCCATCCTCCGGCGCGCCGGGTCCGGCTTATCGGTTCCTTCATAACTCACCTCCTCGAATCTCCGGCAGGCTTGCTCTGGGAGCAATTGACTTGCGCCATCCGGCGGATGGCCGGCGCCAGCTCGGCGAGCAGACTCCTCTTGGCCACGAAGGCGTCGGCGCCGGCAGCCAGAGCCGCCTCGCGGTACTGCTTCAGATCGTGCAGGGTGAGGATGACAATACTCGCCCAGGGCAGCCGGGCGCGCAGTTGGGGGATGAGTTCCAGGCCGGGCAGGTCCGGCATCTGCAGGTCGAGCAGCACCACGTGCGGCTGTAACTCTGACGCCAGAGCCAGGGCGGCCCCGGCGCTGTCCGCGGCCCCGACCACTTGCAGGTCGGCAAAGGATTGCAGGTGGCTGCCGGCAGTGCGTAGAAAGGTCTGGTTGTCGTCTACCAGCAGGATACGAATAGGGTCCACAGAATTCTCCCGAGAAGCCGGCATGAGACCAGTTTACGGTTTCCCGGAAATCAGTCTATTCGTATTGATACGGTAATTTGGAGCGAAACACTCCGGTATTTGGAGGGAGGCGCCTGCCGGGCAGGAGAGGAAGCGGAGGGATCAGTTGGTTTCGGCTGTGTCGTCTTCCAGCAGCAGAATGCCGCGCTTCAGGGCGAAGCGGGCCAGGTCGAGCGAGGTGCGCAACCGCAGCTTGCTCATCAGATTCTTGCGGTGCATCTCCACCGTGCGGCGGCTGATGGTGAGGCGGCCAGCCACCTGGGCGTTGGTGGCGCCGCCGGCCAGCAGGTACAACACCTCCCGCTCGCGCGCGGTCAGCGTCTGGTAAGGGTCCAGGGTGGGCGTGGCCTTTTCCATATAGGCATCAATAGCTCGCTCGGAGAGCGGGGGGCTGAGGAAGCGCCGGCCGGCCATCACCTCGCGAATGGCGTGCGCCAGCTCGGAGATGGTGGATTTCTTCAGCACGTAGGCCTGCGCTCCGGCGTTCAAGGCCTCCAGCACGTAGGCCTCGCTGGCGTGCATGGAGAGAATCAACACTCTGGCGCCGGGGCAGCGGCGGCGGACCTCGCGCGCCACCTCCAGGCCGGGCAGGCCGGGCATGAGCAGGTCGAGCACAAGGACGTCCGGCCGCAGCCGTTCCACCAGTTGCACCGTTTCCAGCCCGTCGCCGGACTCGCCGATTACGGAGAAACCCGGCTCGGCTTCCAGCAGGGCGCGCAGCCCCTGGCGCAGCACCGGGTGGTCATCTGCGAGCACGATGGTGCTCATTTTCCCCTGCCTCGTTTCCGCCGTTCGAGCGGTTCGCCGAGTGGAATCTCGGCCACCACCTGGGCGCCCGCGCCGGGCGCCGAAAGGACGGTCAGGCGGCCGCCCAGCAGGCTGGCGCGTTCCTGCATGCCCTCCAGGCCGCTGGAGGCGTGCGCCGCCAGCGCCGTCCGCGCATCGAAGCCGACTCCCTCGTCGGTCACGCGCAGGCCCAGGGTGTGGCTGTCGGCCCAGACGTGGACGGTCACGCTCTCCACGCTGGCGTGGCGCGCCACGTTGGTCAGGGCAGCCTGCACAATGCGATAGGCGGCCGTCTCCACGCCGGCCGGGAAGCGCCGCCGGTCCAGCCCGCGGTGTTCGAAAGCAACCTGCACGCCGGTCTGGCCGGTGTAGCGCTCGAAGTGCCAGAGCAGGGCCGGCAGCAGGCCCAGATCGTCGAGCACCGAGGGACGCAGGTCGAGCGACAGGTTGTGGACGCGGTCTATCAACTCGGCGGCCAGTTGCTCTGCCTCCGCCAGCGGTGCGCCGGGGCCGGCGCGGGAGGGGCGGGCGGCGGCGTTGATCAGCAATTGCAGGCTGGTGAGCGTCTGGCCGATCTCGTCGTGCAGTTCGCGGGCGATGTGGCGGCGTTCGCTCTCCTGCACCTCAACCAGGCGGCGGGAGAGGGTTTGCAACCGTTCGCGCCCGGCGCTGACCTGCTCGAACAGACGCCCGCGCTCCTCCACCGCCTGCACTTGTTCGGTGATGTCCTTCCACACGGACACAAAGTGAGTGACGTTGCCCTGTGCGTCCTTGATGGGCGAGAGGGTCTGGTCAACGCGGATGTGTTTCCCTTCTTTCGTCCTATTGGTGAAGACCGAGTAGAATGTTTCTCCCGCAGTGATGGTTCCCCACAACCGGGCGTAGAATTCTTTCGAGTGAGCGCCGGATTGAAACATGCTCGGAGTCTGGCCCAACAGGTCCTGCCGCGAGTGTCCGGCGATCCGTTCGAGCGCCGCATTGACGAACTCGATGACGCCCTGCCGGTTGACAATCATCACGCCCACGTCGGTTTGCTCGACGGCGCTGGCGAGTTTC
>CAYZNA010000479.1:0-2842 GCA_964478665.1 uncultured Anaerolineales bacterium | reverse complement strand
TAGAACACCCAGGCCAGGCGGGCACTCCCTTCGGGCCCCAGCCCCACCGGCCCCACCCCCACCCGCACCCGTTCCCCGCTGCCCTTCACCCTGCAAGGGGACGCCCCCGTCCCGCTGAGCAACTTCGCCACGCCCGATGGCTGCAACTGGATGGGCATTGCCGGGCTGGTGTTTGACCTGAACGGCAAGCCGGTCAAGGACCTGATTGTGCACCTGGAGGGCGGCGGATTGAGCGACGAAAGCTTCACTGGCAGCGTCCCGGCCTATGGCGACTCTGGCTACGAATTCACCCTGGGCAACCATCCGGTAGAGACCACCGGCGTGTATCGCGTGCAACTGATCAGCGCCCAGGGCGCCCCGCTCTCCGACGTGGTGCTGGTGGATACCTTTGCCGATTGCTCAAAGAACCTGCTGCTGGTTAACTTTGTGCAGAATCACTGAACCAGATAGTGGGCACCCTGTACCTCGTCGCCACGCCCATCGGCAACCTGGAGGACATCACCGCGCGGGCGCTGCGCGTGCTGCGCGAGGTGGGCCTGATCGCTGCCGAAGACACGCGCCGCACCCGCAAACTGCTGACGCACTTCGGCATCTCCGCGCCGCTGTGCAGCTACTTTGAGCACAACAAGCTTGCCCGGCTGGAGACCATTCTGGGCGCGCTCGCTGCCGGCGACGTTGCCCTGGTGTCCGACGCCGGCACCCCGGCCCTCTCCGATCCCGGCTACGAGCTGGTGCGCGCGGCGCTGGCCGCCGGCCACAGCGTCACGCCCATCCCCGGCCCCTCGGCGATCGTCGCTGCGCTGGTGGCCTCCGGCCTGCCCACCGATGCATTCACCTACCTCGGCTATCTGCCGCGCAAGGTCGCCGAGCGGAGGCGCTTTCTGCGGGCAGTGGCCGGCGAGCCGCGCACGCTGGTGTTGCTGGAGGCCCCTCACCGGCTGCTGGCCTCGCTGGCGGACGTGCAGGCCGAGCTGGGCGAGCGCCCGCTGGCGGTGGCCCGCGAGCTGACCAAGCTGCACGAGGAGATCTTTCGCGGCCTCCCGGCGCAGGCCATCGCCCACTTTACCCACTCGCCGCCGCGCGGGGAAATCACGCTGGTGGTGGCCGGCGCCGCCAGTGTGGAGCGAGTTGCCAGCTCGCCCTCCGCCGATGTGGGGCGAGCTGCCAACTCGCCCTACGAGGGTTGGGACGAGGCCCGCTTGCGCGCCGCCGCCGCCGAACTGATGGAGGCCGGATACTCCCGGGCAGCGGCCGCCCGCCAGGTGGCCGCCCGCAGCGGCCGCAACCGGCGCGAGGTGTATCGCATAGTCACGCAGTAGGGGCCGGCCTGTGTGTCGGCCCACCTGTGTTCCAGCCCCCCCGGAGAAACGATGAATCTCGACGATCTGAATACCTTCAAAACCATTGACCCCCAGAATTTCCTCGGCAAGATTGACGACCTGCCCCAACAACTGGAAGACGCCTGGGCGCTCGGCGGGCGATTGCCCCTGCCGGAAGCCTATCGCGAGGTGAAGCAGGTGGTTGTGCTGGGCATGGGCGGCTCGGCCATCGGCGGCTCGCTGCTGGAGGCGTTTGCCGCGCCGCGCATGCGCGCCGGCCTGAGCGTGCTGCGCGGCTACGACCTGCCGGCGCACGTCGCCGGGCCGGAAACGCTGGTCATCGCTTCGTCCTATTCCGGGAACACCGAGGAGACTCTGAGCGGGTTTGAACAGGCCGCGCGGCGCGGCGTCCGGCTGCTGGCCATCGCCACCGGCGGCGAGCTGGCCGCGCTGGCAGAGCGGGCCGGCGCGCCGGTCTGGACCTTCGACTATCAGGCCCAGCCGCGCGCGGCGGTGGGCTATTCCTTCGGGCTGCTGCTGGCTGTGGTCGCCCGGCTGGGGCTGCTACCCAACCCCGCCGCCGAGTTGGCCGGGGCGGTGGCGGCGCTGCGGGCGCAAATGGCCTCCATCGGGGCGCGCTCCCCGGTGGCTCGCAACCCGGCCAAACGTGTGGCCGGCCAGCTCATGGACCGCTACCCGGTGATCTTTGGCGCCGATCTGCTGGCCCCGGTGGCCCGCCGCTGGAAGGGCCAGATCAACGAGGTGGCCAAGGCGTGGGCGCAGTTCGAGGAGCTGCCGGAGGCCGATCACAACACGGTGGCCGGTAGCCTGTACCCGCAGGCGCTGGTGGGCAAATACATGCTGCTGTTCCTGCGCGCGGCCTCCAACCATCCCCGCAACTTGCGCCGGCTGGAGGCCACCCGCGAGCTGTTCATGGTCAGCGGCTACAACAGCGACAGCATCGAGGCCGCCGGCGAGGGGCCGCTGGCGCAAATGCTCACCGCGCTGCACTTCGGGGATTATGCCGCCTATTACCTGGCTATGGCCTACGGCGTGGATCCCACCCCGGTGCCCCAGATCGAGGAGCTGAAGTTGCGGCTGGCGGAGTAGTGACGACCCTTCCGGTTTATGGCTGCTGCCGGTAGGTGAGCAACCACACGCCCGGAGTGCCGCCCTCGCAGGCCGGCGCCTCCAGGCCGCCGACCGCCGGGCCGCCGGCCGCCAGCCGCACCGAATAGCTTATCCCCTCGCTCATCTCAAAATCGCCGTAGCCCATGCCCAGCTCGGGCTTGAGGCCGGTGAAGAAGTGGTCTTGCCCGCCGTCCCACGTCACGATCACCTCCACGCCGGGGGCGGGCTGCCCGCTGGCGGCGATGGCCTGCACCTGGACCAACGGCGCGCTGGCCCCGGCCGGGCAGAGCTGCCGGCGGTCGGCCGGCTCGAAGCGCCCCTGCGGCGTGGGGGTGGCGGTGCGGGTGGGCGCCGGCGGCGGGGTGGGGGAGGCCGTGGGCGGGATCGGGGTG
>CAYZNA010000478.1:452-2848 GCA_964478665.1 uncultured Anaerolineales bacterium | reverse complement strand
CATCCGTGGCAACCCCATCCGTGGCAACCCCATCCGTGGCAACCCCATCCGTGGCCACCCCATCCGTGGCCACCCCATCCGTGGGAACAGCATCCCCATGCCGCCCGTCTCCCGCGCCGTCGCTGACGGTGGTGATCCCCGCCTACAACGAAGAGCGACGGCTGGGAACGAACGTGGGCATCGTGCTGGCCTATTTGAAATCCCTGACCGACTCCTTCGAGCTGATCGTGGTGGACGACGGCTCCACCGATGGCACCGCTGCGGCAGTTGAAGACCAGTTTCGCGAGGAGCCGCGCGCCCGCCTGATCCGCTACAGCCCCAACCGGGGCAAGGGATACGCGGTCCGGACAGGGATCCTGGCCAGCGCCGGGGAGCGGGTGGTGTTCATGGACGCCGACCTTTCCACCCCGGTGGACGAGATCCCCCGCGCGCTGGCGCTGCTGGAGGGCGTGGATGTAGTGGTCGGCTCGCGCGTGCTACCGGGTTCCCAGATTGCGGTCCCCGCGCCGTTGTATCGCCGGCTGGCAAGCAGCATCTTTGATCTCACCAGGCACCTGCTGGTCGGGCTGTGGGACATTTCCGATACGCAGTGCGGCTTCAAGGCCTACCACGGGCCGGCGGCGCGGGCGCTGTTCGCGCAGGCGCAGGTCAATCGCTTCATGTTCGACGTGGAAATCCTGTACATGGCCCGTCAGGCCGGCCTGCGGATCGTGGAAATGCCGGTGCGCTGGGCGGACGTGGCCGGCAGCAAGGTGCGCCTCGTGGAGGGGAGCATGAACATGATCCGCGACCTGCTGCGCATCCGCCGACTGCACCGGAAGGTGGACAAGCACCTGCCTGTCGCCCCAGCCCGGTAGTGCATCCGGACGAGTTGTTCAAGCCCCACGACCTGTGGGGGACGCCGGACCGCGAGCTGCGCGCCTCGCTCTCCCGGGCCATCACTGTCCCGCCGGGAGTCTTGTGCCCGCCTCACCCGGTAAACGAAAAACGCCGGGCCGTGGGTGCCGTCCTGACATCGGGCCGTCACCCACGGCGGAGTTGACCACGTGGGCTGTATTAAGGTGCGAGCTGAAGCCCGTGCGGGATTCAGACTACCCTACGTCAGGGTGCGGAAAACATGTCCCTTATTCTCTTTTCTCCGCCGCTCGAACTTCTCGCACTCGGAGGCGATCCCTTCCAGCAACTCCCAGGCGTCGTTCTTCGTTCCCTCGGCCAGCACTCGATTGATCCCCTCGCACATGGGACGCGCGATGCGGCGAAGAACATGCGGCGGGCTGACATCGTATTCGCGGTTCGCGTGATCCAGCAGGACGCGAAAGTCGCCGATGGCATCCTTGACGATCTTCTTCATCGGTAGACCTCCGTCTGTCCGTCAATCATGCCAATCTGAAAGTCGTCCCGCTCCAGCCGATGTTCCACGCCGAGCAGGTCAAGCACAGCCTGGGCGATCTCTCGCAATTTCGGCTTTGGAAGGTCGGCCTGCAACGAGAAGCAGCCGTCGCCGCCGCTGTAAAGCGTGTGGTTGTCAAAATCCGCCGAAAAGTCGTGGCCGAGAAGCCGATCGCCGATTTGCGCCAGTGCCCGGGGCAAATTCCCGTTCAGGTCTTCCAGAGTTCGATCGCCGCCGTTTTCCCTGTAATGCAGGGCGATCCGGGTCGGTTTCAACTCGCGGGCCAGCAAAGTCACGAAGTCAGCCACTCGGCCAGCGGGGATTTCGAAACTCAAGCCTTCCCAGTTCGAGCCGACAAAAATCTCCGGTTCGGCGTAACGAGCCTCTGTCGCCAGCACAACCGTGTCTCCGATAGATTCGACTTTCAGCAATTGACCGACGTGTAACTTCACTCCGTACTCGCGTGGAAGGGATAATCGCAGGGCCATAGGATGCCTCCGACAATATGGTTGAGCCAGATGTAGAGATTATACCTCCGGCGGAGAGGAGGCGAAAACGCGGCCGCCGACAAGGCCGAGGCCATCACCCGGGCCGCGCAGGAAGTGATGGACGGCAAGTGGGACAGCCAGTTTGTCGTAGACCCGATTCATGGCCCGTCAGGCTGGCCTGAAGATTGTGGAGATGCCGGTGCGCTGGGCGGACGTGGCCGGCAGCAAGGTGCACCTTGTGGAGGGAAGCGTGAACATGATCCGGGATTTGCTGCGCATCCGCCGGGTGCACCGGAAGGCGGGCGTGCATCTGCCCGCTGCCCCACGCCGGTAGCGCACTCGGGCGCGCCGGCCCGGCGATCCAACCAGATACTTGGCGACAACATGACCAGCAGGTGACTTGTCCTGTGCGCCAGGGATGCTTATACTTTCCTTTGTCTTGCCCGGCAGGAACGCAGCATGACCGGCCGGTTGCACGCCCGGCCAGAAAGGGAAGTTTGCGATGGGCGTCACAGACC
>CAYZNA010000478.1:0-442 GCA_964478665.1 uncultured Anaerolineales bacterium | reverse complement strand
GGTGAGATCCGATTTGCTGGAGAAGCCCTGCATGGGGGGGCCGACCAGATTCTGGCCGAGCTGCGGGACCTGCGCGCTGAGTGAGGTGCGCGAACTGATCGCCCTGCTGCACTTGCCATCCGCCTCCCCGATCCCGAACGCAGCCCCCGTCCTCCGGCCCTCGTCGGCTGCAACTCCCCAACCACCGACCGCCAATCTGCCGCGCAAGCAGTTCACCCTGTGGGTGCGCTGCCTGGGGGAAGGGCTGGCGCTGCTGAACGGCCGGCCGCTTGATCTCGGCCGCAGCCAGAAGGGGCAAACGGTGTTTCGCTTCCTTGTGGCCGGCGGCGGCTGACCGGTCACGACAGCAGTTTGTCATACTCGGCATGCGTGCCAATCCAGAACCACACGATGCCCTCCGGCTTGTCCCTGCCCAGCGCTCGGTAGTGTGCTCCAACGCGCA
>CAYZNA010000477.1:1676-2854 GCA_964478665.1 uncultured Anaerolineales bacterium | reverse complement strand
CGCTCAAGGCAACACCTCGTACACGTTGTAGTCGCCGAAGGAGGCGGCGCGGCGCAGGTAGGGGGCGCCGGCCGGGTCGAAGTTCCCCAGGGCGGCCTCCGCCGGGCCGTGGATCACGTAGCGCACCCGCCCGTCAGCCAGCAGGGCACGGCGCTCGGCCTCGGGCGTCCCGGCGCGAAAGAAGGCCCGCACGCGCGGTAGCTTTTGCGCCAGAAAGATGGTTTCCGGGCCGTGGCCGATGTAGCTCACCAGCGGGGCGTAAGCCGGCAGGGCGTTGCCGGTCTCGAAGGCCGCCAGGGCCACGTTCCCCGGCCGGGCGTGGGCAGGATCCGCAAGCCACGCGAAGGCCGCCAGCTCATCGGCCGGCAGGAAGATCGGTGCGGCGGGGCGGGCAGTCACGGCAAACCCGCCGGCGAGTAGCAGAGCGGTGGAGGGGAGGGCGAAGAGGAAGAAGAAGGAAGAAGGAAGAAGGAAGAAGGAAGAAGGAAGAAGGAAGGAGGAAGAAGGGAGGAAGAAAGAACGCTTCGCGGGAAGAAGGAACGCTTCGCGGGAAGAGGAGGAAAGGGAGGAAGAGGAGGGAGGAAAAAAGGAGGAAGGGAGGAGGGGGCGGAGGCGGAGGGAGGGGGGCCAGAGGCCGAGGACGGCGAGGGCGGCGAGGGCGGCGAAGAAGCCCTCGGCGAAGCGGCGGTTGAGGTTGTACGGCGCGTAGAGCAGCAGTGGGAGCACGGCGACCCAGCCGGCCAGAAAGGCGGCCCGGAACCGGTCGCGCCGCCACAGCCGCCGCAGGCCAACCGCGGCCGGGATCAGTAGCAGGCCGTAGGCCAGCAGATAGTGCAGTGGGTGCGGCGAGCGGATCACGTTCTGCGCGCCCCACTGTCGCAGCGCCGGGTCGAGCGCAAACGCCAGCGCGGTATAGCTCACCATCGGCGCGGAGAGCAGCCCGATGGCCGGCGCCGCCCGCACGGCAGCCCGCACCGCTGCTCGCTGCCCGGTGAGCAACAGAGTCGCTGCGTGCGCGCCCATCGCCGCCCACGCCACCAGCACATACAGCGGCTGGATCAGGCCGAGGAGGAGCAGGAGCAGGCCGGGCGGGAGTGGGGATTGGAGATTGGAGACACCTGCACTTGCGTGCGGTGCAAGTGTTGGAGATTGGGGAATGGGGAGCGGAGATTGGAGAT
>CAYZNA010000477.1:0-1666 GCA_964478665.1 uncultured Anaerolineales bacterium | reverse complement strand
GGCGGGGGGGGGGGGTGGGGGGGGGAGGGGGGGGGGGGGGGGGGGGGGTGGAGGGGGGGGGGGGGGGGGTGGGGGGGGGGGGGGGAGGGGGAGGGGGGGGGGGGGGGGGGGGAGTGAGGGTCGGGAATTGCTGTCGTGCGCAGGTAGCACGACAGGGCGGCCAGCAGCAGGGCGCGGGCGGCGGCCAGATGGGGCAGGCCGTACAGGGTCAGAAAGCCGAAGGTCTCCGGGGAGTAGAAGTCCAGCGGCAGGCTCCCCAACCAGCCTTCGCGGCCCAGCAGCGCCAGCAGCCAGCCCAACCCGCCGCCCAGCGCGGCCAGCAGCAGCCCGATTCGCCGCGCTCCCACCGCTGGCAGGAACTCGGCCAGAAAGCGATAGGTTGCCAGCAGCATGACAAAGCCGCTTCCCAACCGCGCCAGTTGAAAGAGCGCCAGCAGTTGGCCGTGCAACGCCCCCGGCCCGACCGCCAGCTTGCCCAACAGCAAATAATACGGGTGGATCAGCGCCCCGCGCTGCGGCTCGGAGGAGTAGGGCAGCCGGTACAGCCACGCCCCGGCGTGCCCCTGCAGCATCTTGGCGATGTACGAATTGCCGTCCTCCACCCCGAACACGAAGCCGGAAAAGCGCCACGCCGCGGTTTGCCGGGCGAAGCCTTGCAGGTACGGCAGCAGCGTGAGCAGCATAATAGCCGCAGAAACCGCCACCGCCCAACGCCACTCGTGTCGCTCTACCCGCGTCGCCACGCCACCCCCAGCCCGACCAACCCCGCCAGCGTGATCGCCAGCCCCAGATACACGCTCCGTGGACGGAAGCGCAAAATGATCTGGTGCTCCCCCGGCCCGACCCTCACCCCGCGCAGCGTCAGCGATACGACCTCCAGCGGAACCGGACTCCCGTCCAGCGCGGCCGCCCAGCCGGGATAGGCGACCCCGCTCACGGCCACCACCCCCGGCGCCTCTGCCCCCACCCCCAGCCGAATCTCGTCCGGGGACCACTTCTCCAGCCCGACCGGGAACCCGCCCGGCGCCCCATCCAGGCCCTGCCCCGCCACCGCCAGCTCCCCGCGGGCGAAGGCCTCCAGCATCCCGCCCCGGTCTGCGCCCCCGGCCGCGCGATAGGCCAGCCAGGCGCGCGGGCGGGCGAAGTCGTTGTGATAGAGGGTTGCACCGCCAACCTCGCCCCGGGCGGCCAGTCCCTCCGCCGCCAGCGGGAAGGCAGAGAGCACGTATCCCACGTTGAGCAATCCCAGCGCCCGCGCATTCGGCAGAGCGGCAGCGTTGGCGGTGGCCGGGTCGCCGGTAACCGGGAAGGGCGGCAGAGTGACGCTGTACGGCGCCGCCGGGTCCGGCGTGACCCCGGTAGCGAGGCTCATCACGGCGGCGGTATCGGCCAGTTGCAGCGGGTTCACGCCGTCGGCTTGCGCCAGGCCGTACTGCGCCGCCACCTGCTGCGGCAGGCTGTACGAGGGGGAGTACACGCGGAACGGACCGGGTTGGGCGGCGAGAAATCGGGCGGCCTCCTGCCCGGCGGCAAAGGCCACGGATTGTGGACGGGCCTCGAGCACGGTGGGGGCGAAGGAGAGCTGGTCGCCGAGGAGAAGGTGAGAGAGGAGGATAGGAGGTAAGGAGGAAGGAAGAAGGAACGCTGCGCGGGAAGAAGGAAGGGA
>CAYZNA010000476.1:0-2856 GCA_964478665.1 uncultured Anaerolineales bacterium | reverse complement strand
AGCGCCCCAGCGGGTAGGCCGTGTCCAGCCCCGGCATGAGCGGCACGGTGAACGGCGGGATGACGATGTTCAAGCGCACGGCCACGATGCCGAACACGATCAGCGCGGCGGCAATGCCCGTCCACCCGACCGACTGCCCGGTGCGCCGGTTCAACACCAGAAAGAGCGTGACGAGCGCGCCCAGCCCCAACTGCCCCAGCCAGAACACGAACCAGAACGGTCCGAACAAGATGGAGCGGTACACGGCCAGATGGTCCGGCACCTGCCCGTACAACCCCACCAGCAATTCGCTGCTGAGGAAAATCAAATCCAGCGCGAGGAAGCCGGCCACCATTTTGCCGAGGGCGGTCACGAGCGCGGCGTGCTCCTTGTTCTTCTTGCCGAAGAAGGCGTACAGGAAGGTGAGCAGCGCCCCGCCCGAGGCCAGCGCGGAGACGATGAAGATGAGCGGAAAGAGGCCGGTGTACCAGTACGGGCGGGCCTTGACCACGGCGAAGATGGCGCCCGTGCCGCCGTGCACGCCGATGGCGACCGGCACGCCCAACATGCCGAGCGCCTTCACCATGCGCATGTCTTTGGCCGCTGACTCGTCCGATAGGTCTTTGCTGCCAAGCGCCAGCAGGCGGCACAGGCGCGCGACCCAGTCCATCCCCTGCCCGCGCCGGATGAGGTCGCGCCGCATGAGCAGCCACAGTTCGGCCAGCAGGATGACGAGGTACAGCGTGTAGAACTGAATCTCCCACTGCAGAACCGAGGTCGCGCTGCGGCTGATGTACACCGTCCAGAACCGCTCCATGTGGCCGAGGTCGAGCAGGATGAACACGAGGCCGGTACTCAGCGCAACGAAGGCCGCGAATAACGCGATCCGGCCAATTGGCTCGAAACGCTTGAGGCCGAAGACGTAGATCATCGTCGAGATGAGGAATGACCCCGCGCTCAGGCCGATGAAGTAGATGTAGAACGCCACCCACAGCCCCCACGGCACGAGGCTGTTGAGGTTGGTCACGCGCAAACCCTGCGCGGTGCGGACGTAGAGGGCCGCGACCCCCACAGCCGCCACCACGCCGAGGAGAGTCCAGTAAGCAAGAGCGAGAGATTTTTGACGCATAGTCGCCTCTTGGTCGGCTAATGGCGGATAGCGCATGGCCGCTTCGCGCAACACCCTGCCATTCGCCATCCGCCATCCGCTAATCGAGGTAAAACACGTTCGGCCCCGTCCCCAACTCTTCTTTGAGGCGGAAGCCGCGCCGCTCGGCCACGAGGCGCGAGATTTCTGACTCCGGGTCGTTCAGGTCGCCGAAGATGCGGGCGCGGGGCATGCAGGTCTGCACGCAGGCGGGCGCTTCGCCGCGCGCCACCCGGTGCAGGCAGAAGGTGCACTTGCGCACATTGCCGATGGGCGATTGGCCGTTCACGCGGTTGCGGGACTCGCCATATTCGGGCGAGGGCAGATTCTCGAATTCACTCATCGGCTCCTGGTAGTTGTCGCCAAAGTCAAAGTAGCGCGCGCCGTACGGGCAGGCGGCGATGCAGTAGCGGCAGCCAATGCACAGGTCGTAGTCCACCACCACAATGCCGTCTTCCGCGCGCTTCCACGTCGCCCCCACCGGACAGACGTCAGTGCAGGGCGGGGTCTCGCAGTGATTGCACAGCACGGGCAGAAAGCGGCGGCGCACGTGGGGATATTCGCCGACTTCTTCTTTGATGACTTTGGCGTAGGCCACGCCGGGCGGGGTGTGATTTTCCTGCTTGCAGGCAATGGTGCAGGCCTCGCAGCCCACACAGCGCCGCAGGTCAATGGCAAGGCCGTAGCGTTTGGTTGCCATAGGCTCTCCGCTTGAGTAGTCGCGTGGTCGAGTAGTCACATCGTCGGGTGTTTGCGAGATAGGCCGATTGATGGCGCGCCCGCTTCGCGTGACCACCTGACTACCTGAGGTTGCGCCTACTTTAGCGGAGAGCGGGCGCGAGGGGTATCGGGGAGAACCGGGATTTCGCGGGGAGCGGCGTCGGGGGAGACCCCTATTCCTCGCGCAGGCCGCTCAGGGGATTCCCTGACGGGCGGGGAAGAGAACCGAGGCGGGCGGCCCGCCACAGGCCGCGCAGGGCGGGGCGGCTCAGCGACAGGAAGAAGATGCGCCGATACGACTCATCGCCGGTGAACATGCCCCACAGCACCCGGGTGTGAATGTGGGCCTCGGGAGGCAGATCCGCCTCGGCCAGAATAGCCCGCTCCCACGTCGCCAGCAGCCCCGGCAGGCGGCGGGTGAACGACCACAGCCGAAAGAGCAAGCGGCCATACGCGTTGTCGGCGGCAGTCTGCCGGACGAGGGGCCGATACCCGGCGGCGAAATCCTGCCGGGAGACTCCCCGTTCAATGGCCGTGCGGGCCGCGGCCTCCGCGGTCTGAAAGGCGGCGCCGATGCCGTCCTTGTACAACCGGGTGACAGCGGCATCCCCGACGACCACCAGCCGGTCGGCATACAGGCCGGGCGCCGGCGAGACTGCCACGCGCGGAGTGCACCCGCACAGGGCCGGCGCGCCAGCGGGAAACAGCGCGGCCAGCCCGTGTCCATCGAGGAAATCCCCGACCGCATCGGGAGGCAGGCGCCGGCCCAGCAGTGAAACGTTGGCATAGCGGCCTTTGGGAATCAGCGCGCCGAAGATCAGGCCCGGCGGGTGATCGAAGAAGACATGCACGCTGCTGCCCGCCCAGCCGCCGGGCAGCGGCAGTTCGTCCTGCGCCATCGTCTCGGTGCGCGGAGGCGTCTACCCCCACGCCGCATCCCGCGGGGAGCGGCTGTTCACCCCGGTCGCCAGCACCACCGCAGGCACGCCGTTGCTGGCTGCCACCTTGAG
>CAYZNA010000475.1:0-2856 GCA_964478665.1 uncultured Anaerolineales bacterium | reverse complement strand
GCCCTCGGGGCGACCAGAGCCCTCGGGGCGACCAGAGCCCTCGGGGCGACCAGAGACGGTCGCCCCTACGCCCGACGCGCGCGCGAACTACCTGAGCGCGCTGGTGGCCGATTGCAGCCGCGCCCGGCTGGTGGGGCTGGACCCCGCCGCCGCCGACCCCGCTCGCGGCTGCATGACTCTGGAGCGACTGTACGTTTCGCTGGACACCCGGACGCCGGAAGAAAAGGAACCGGGCGATGGGAAGCGCGGGCGGGAACCGGAGACGCTTTCTCCCGAACGAGAACGCAAGCCGCTGTCTGCCCTGAAAGCGCTGGCGACCGCCGAAGACAACCGCATGGTCTTGCTCGGCCTGCCCGGCTCGGGCAAATCCACCTTTGTGCGCTATCTGGCCTTCTGCCTGGCCCGATCCCTGCTCGACCCGCGCTCTGACCTGTCCGCCGCAGCGCCCGACTGGCCCCACGGCCCGCGCCTGCCCGTGATCATCCCGCTGGGCCTGCTGGCCGATTCCCTGCCGCCGGGGGCCAAGCGCGGCCACGCCGGCCATGTGGAAGCCTACCTGCAAGCCGCGCTGGACGGGGATGAGCGCACAAAGGGCCTGGCCCCGGCCCTGCTGCAAGAAGGGAAACGCGGCGGCGTGGCCCTGTTCGACGGGCTGGACGAGGTGGCCGACCTGCGCAAACGCCCGCTGGTCCGCCAGGCGGTGGAGGACTTCGCCCTGCGCTACCCCGCCGCCCGCTGCCTGGTCACCTGCCGCACCTTCTCCTACAGCGACCCCGGCTGGCAGTTGACCGGCTGGCCGGTGCACGAACTGGCCGCGCTGGACCGCCCGCAGATTCAGGCCTTTGTGGAAGCGTGGTACGCCGAACTCAAGCGGGTGGACCCCGGCCGGGCCGCCGATTACGAGCGCAAACGCCGGAGCCTGCACCCGGCCCTGCACCCGCAGGACCGCCGGCGGCTGGCCGAGATCGCCGACAACCCGCTCATGCTCACCATCATGGCCGTGGTGCACACCCACGAAGGCGAGCTGCCCGACACCCGCGCCGAGGTGTACGAGCGCTGCGTCAAAACCCTGCTGGTGCGCTGGCAGGCCGAGCGCACCGCCCTGGGGGGAACGGAGACCCGGCCCACCGTGCTGGAAGCCATGGGCCTGCCCAACGACACCCCGCTGCGCCGCGCGCTGGAGGAGGTGGCCTACCGCGCCCGCGCCGGAGAGGGGTTGGTGATCGAGGAGGGCCAGGCCGGGGGACAGACTGCCGCAGTCACCGAAACCCTGCTGCGCGGGGTGTTGCCCCGCCACCTGCGCGACGACCGCAAAGTGGCCGTGTTCCTCGAGTACTGCGAGGGCGCCAACGGCCTGCTGGCCCTGCGCGGCGCGGCCCCGCTGCCCGGCCGCCCGGCCGGGGCCGATCCGGAGAAGGCCTACGCCTTCCCCCACGCCACCTTTGAAGAATACCTGGCCGCGCTGTACCTCTCGCGCTTTGAGTATCTCGACCGGCAGGCGCGGGAGCACAGCGACCGGGGCGATCGCTGGCGCGAGGTGCTGATCTTCCTCGGCGAGCACCAGTGCTTCTGGATCAAAAACCCGGCCCTGACCGAGGCCGCGCTGCGGCAGTTGGTTCCGCAACCGGCCCCGCCCGCGCCGGGCGAGGCCGGCTGGCGCGCCGCGTGGCTGGCCGGCGACCTGCTGGCCCTGATCCGCCGCGCGCTGCTCGGCCCGGCCTCCGACGCGGACCTCGACCGCCGGGTGGTGCACCGGCTGGCCGCGCTGGTCGAGACGCCCGGCGCGCTGGCCCCCCGCCAGCGGGCGGCCGCCGCCCGCACCCTCGCCGACCTGGGGGACCCCCGCCCCGGCGTGACTATTCTCCCCTCTCCCCCCGGGAGAGGGGCCGGGGGTGAGGTCCTCGACCTGGGGGACCCCCGCCCCGGCGTGACTATTCTCCCCTCTCCCCTTGGGAGAGGGGCCGGGGGTGAGGTCCCCGACCTGCGCTGGGCCGCCATCCCCGGCGGCACGTTGATGATGGGCAGCGCGAAGGGGGAGCGCTTCCGCACACCGTCCGGCGAGGAGGGGCCGTGGGACGACGAACACGGCCCACAGGATAAACCCTTCCCGGTGCAGGTCCGCCCCTTTCAACTGGCGGCCTACCCGCTCACCGTGGCCCAGTTCCGCCCGTTTGTGCTCTCGGACGGCTACACCAACCCGGACTACTGGACGAAGGCCGGCTGGGGCTGGCGCGAAAGCCAGAAGACCACGGCCCCCGGCGAATGGGAGGACCGCGCGTGGCACCTCGACAACCACCCGATCACTCTGGTCTCGTGGTACGAAGCCGCGGCCTGCTGCAAGTGGCTCACCGCCCGCCTGCGCGCCGCCGGTCTGATTGGCGAGCGCGAGACCATCCGCCTGCCCACGGAGGCCGAGTGGGAGTGGGCCGCGCGCGGCCCGGACGGCCTGCGCTGGCCGTGGGGGAACGAGTGGCAACAAAGCGCCTGCAACAGCGCGGAGGCCGGCCTGAACCGCACCAGCGCCGTGGGCCTCTTCCCCGGCGGTATCAATTGGACCGGCCGGCTGGACCCGGCCCACGCCGTGCACGACCTGGCCGGAAACGTGCTTGAGTGGTGCAGCACGAAATGGGTGGGCAGTTACGCCGAAGACTGGCAGAAGCGGGGCAACCGCGACGAGTGGACGGAAGCCTACCTCGAGGGGGACGATGTCCGAGTGTGGCGCGGCGGTTCCTTCATCTACTTCGCCCGCCTCGTGCGGGGCGCGTACCGCGGCAGGTTCAACCCTCAGGCCCACTTCAGGGACAGGGGGTTTCGCTGCGCCCGACGTCTCTCACGACGTCAGGCACACGGGCCAGA
>CAYZNA010000474.1:246-2875 GCA_964478665.1 uncultured Anaerolineales bacterium | reverse complement strand
GACCGCGCTCTTTGCGGTCGGGAGAGGGGGCCGGGGGGTGAGGCTGAGCAGTTACCTTTTACGGTTGCTAACCCCGGGAGAAGCGCCGCCTTGCGCCCCCAGAATTGGGGCAGGGGCGGCCGGGCGCTTCACAAACCGTTTTCACTGCCCGGCTGAATGGTTACACCCTGCGCCCGCAATCGGCTGCAAATGGGAGGCTCCTTATGACGACCGCGCAACAACCCCTGGCCGTTGTGTATCTTTGCCCGCGTTGCCTGACCGGCTACGGCGAGCCTGGGACCTGCCCCATTTGCCGTCTGGCGCTGCTGGGCTGCCGCCCGGGCAGCCCGGATGACCCCTGCCGCCGGCCGCTGATGACCGGCGATGGCCAGGTGAGGGCGCGCGCCCCGGTGTGGTGGCTGACCCACTCCGTCCGCCGTTTGATCGAACTGGCCGGCCCCGTCCGCCCGGAAGCGCCCTGAGGGGCCCCTCCGAAACCCATCTGAACAAAAACGCACCGAGGAATTCCATGCAAAAAGAGAAAGTGATTGTGATTGGCTCCGGCCCGGCCGGGCTGACAGCCGCACTGTACACTGCGCGCGCCAACCTGAACCCGCTGGTGATCTCCGGCAACGAGTTGGGCGGGCAGGTCTCCATTACCAACGAGGTAGAAAACTACCCCGGCTTTCCGCAGGGCACCACCGGGCCGGAACTGGCGGACTTTATGCGCCAGCAGGCCGAAAAGTTCGGCGCCCGCACCGAGATTGACGAAGTCACCGGGGTGGACTTCACGCGCGGCGCGCCCTTTTCCCTGAAAACCCACGGTGAGGAGTACCAGGCCGAGGCCGTGATCGTGGCCACCGGCGCCTCCCCGCACCGGCTGGGCGTGCCAGGCGAATCGGAAATGATCGGGCGCGGCGTGTCGTTCTGCGCCACCTGCGACGGCTTTTTCTTCCGCGATAAGCAGGTGGTGGTGGTGGGCGGCGGCGACAGCGCGCTGGAAGAGGGCCTGTTTCTCACCCGCTTTGCCAGCGCGGTGCGCGTGATCCACCGCCGCGACGAGCTGCGCGCCGGGGAAACCCTGAAAGCCCGCGCCCTGCGCAACGAGAAAATGTCCTTCGTCTGGGATACCGTGGTGGAGGAGATCATTGGGGACGGCAGCGTGCAGGGCGTGCGCACCCGCAACCTGAAATCCGGCGCCGCCGGCCAGCTCACCGCCGATGGCGTGTTCATCTACATCGGCCACTACCCCAACTCGGCACTGTTCGAAGGGCAACTGGCGATGGACGGGCACAAGTACCTGATCACCGACGAGCGCATGATGACCAGCGTGCCGGGCGTGTTCGCCGCCGGCGAAATTCAGGACCCGCTTTACAAGCAGGTGGCCACCTCGGTGGGCCAGGGCTGCGCTGCGGGGATGATGGCCGAACGCTGGCTGGCCGAGCGCGCCGCCGGCGCGTAACCGGGAGCCTGCCTTGCCACAACTCGGCGAAATCTACTACACACAGTCCGGCAACCCCATGCCCGGGCACCCGTCGCTGGTGCTGATCCACGGTGCCGGCGGCAGCCACCTGGATTGGCCCGGGCAGCTGCGCCGTCTGCCGGGCGAAGCGGTGTATGCGCTTGACCTGCCCGGCCATGGCAAATCCGAAGGGGTTGGGCGGCAGAGTATCGCCGCCTACGCACAGGCTGTGCTGCGCTGGCTGGAAGAGATGCTGCTGGACCCGGCCATCCTGGTCGGGCACTCCATGGGCGGCGCTGTTGCCCAGACCCTGGCTCTGCTGGCGCCCGAGCGCACGGCCGGGCTGGTGCTGATTGGCAGCGGCGCCCGGCTGCGGGTCAACCAGAGCCTGCTGGAAAGCCTGCGCGCCGAGAGGACCTTCCCGCAAGCGGTAGAGCAGATCATGAGCTGGTCCTTCAGCCCCTCCGCCCCGGAGAGCTTGCTGCGCCTCTCACAGGAGCGCATGCTGCAAACCCGGCCCCCGGTCTTCCACGGCGATTTGCTGGCCTGCGACGCCTTCGACAGCACCGAAACCATCGGCGCGCTACCGGAGATGCCGGCCCTGGTGATCTGCGGCGCGGCCGACAAGATGATGCCCGAGCGCCACTCCCGCTTTCTGGCCGAGAAGATCGCCGGCGCCATTCTTAAAGTGGTGCCGGAGGCCGGCCACATGGTGACGCTGGAGCAACCGGCGGCGGTGGCAGAGGCCGTGGGCGGCTTTGTGCGCCGCTATTGGGGGGAGAGTGGGGAGTAGGGAGTGGGGAGTGGAAATTGGAGAGTGGAGATTGGAGATTGGAGAGTGGAGGGGGGTAGGTTAGAGTGTGGCGGCGATGGCGGCGTTGACATCCTGCCACACTTCCACGCCGTCCGCCTGCAGGGCGGCTTTTTTTTCGGCGCTGTCGGCGATTCCGCGCGCGGCGACGCCGGCGCTCACCCCGGCCGCCGCCAGCAAGGCAGCCGCCTCACGCACCCCGCGGATGCCGCCCACCGAGTCCTCGAACACCGTGATTTCCAACGGCTGCGCTCGCAGCGCCGCCAGCGGGGGGGTCAATTCCCCGCGCGCGCCCACGGCATGAGCCGCCAGCACCGACTCCGCTTGCCCCCCGCCCGGCCGGCGTGGATCGAGAACACGGGCCTCTACTGGCACCT
>CAYZNA010000474.1:0-230 GCA_964478665.1 uncultured Anaerolineales bacterium | reverse complement strand
GGCTTGGCAAAAGCATCCGGGTGCGCCCCCTCCCGCGCCGAGAGCCAGCAGGCGTGCCCATAGCCGATCAATGGCAGTGTCTCCAGACCCACCAACCTGACCGCCATCTCGGCCTCCGGCGAGTAGCCCCCGACCGGCGAGGGGGCCGGCGGCGTGGCCGCCTCACGGGGCGGCAGCGAGGGCCGGGCAGTGTACACCGCCGCCCGCAGCCGGCCGCGGGCAAGTAGCGC
>CAYZNA010000473.1:0-2883 GCA_964478665.1 uncultured Anaerolineales bacterium | reverse complement strand
GGCGACCGGGGGGGCGACCGGGGGGGCGACCGGGGGGGCGACCGGGGGGGCGACCGGGGGGGCGACCACAGAGGGTCGCCCCTACTCTGGCGGCTGCTCAACTTCCACCTGCACACCGTGATCCCGCTGCTGGGCCGGCTGGTCTCGGGCGAGGCCGACGCCTACACCTATCTGCCGGACTCGACCGAGGGCTTCTTGTCCGCCGAGCGGCTGGCGGAGAAGTTCAGCGCTGCGGGTTTTTGCGAAGTGCGGTATAACAGGCTGATGTTCGGCACCATCGCCATTCATCGGGGGCAAAAGCTCGGCTAGCCAGGAGTGCCCCTTCTGCGCTTTCACTTTTGGGGAGACTGCTTCATGATGTTCCGTATGTTCCGTGTATTCCTCAGCTTAATCCTGATAATTCTGTTAATTGTGCTGGGGGTAGCCCTGGGCGGCGGGCTGCTGGTTTTGCTGGCCTACGGCGTAGGATGGGTACTCACGCGCTTCCTGCCCCTGAGCAGCTTTGAAGCCAGCCTGCTGAGTCTGGTTGGCGTGATCGCCGCGGCCTGGCTTGCGGTTCGCCTGAGCGCAACGCTGCCTGCCAGGGAGACGCCCAACGCAGACGACGAAGAGGATGATGAATTGCTGGACGAAGAAGAAGAAGAGGAAGACCGCTACGCCGGCATCCCGCGCTGGCGACGCCCCCGATCCGAACTCGATTTTGAGGACGTCCGCCCGGACGATCGTTGCCCGTGCGGCAGCGGCCGCAAGTACAAAAACTGCCACGGCCGGCGCCAGAAGAAGCAGGCGCCCCGCTGACGCCGCCCGGGATTTTCCCGCCGGGAGCCCCTTCCGCGTTGGAACGTTCAACGGTGAAACGTTCAACGGTGAAACGTTCAACGTTGGAACGCCATGGCGTGGGACCGCTAGACCTGCAGAAGGCCGCCCTGCGCGGGGAACCCTCCCACGTGTGGCGGGCCGGCCAGCAGCGCCGGCTGGCGATGATTGCCGCCGCCGCCGGGGAACGGGTCCACGGCCGGGTGCTGGTAGATGGCTGCGGGCTGGGGGTCTACGTCGCCCGGCTGGAAGAGGCCGGGGGCCAGGTCCACGGCCTGGATATCGAGTTCGAGCGGGTGCGCGCGGGGAGGCAGCGCCTCGGCCTGCGGCTGTTGGTGACCGGCGCCGGGGAACAGCTCCCCTACCCGGACGGCTGCTTCGAGCTGGTGCTCTCTCACGAGGTGATCGAGCACGTGCAGGACGACCGGGCCGCGGCGGCCGAGATGGCCCGCGTCACCCGGCCCGGCGGGCGAATTGTGCTGTTCTGCGCCAACCGCTGGTACCCGGTGGAGACCCACGGCGTGTACTGGCGCGGGCGCTACCGCTTCGGCAACATTCCGCTGGTCAACTACCTGCCGGACGTGCTGCGAGACCGGCTGGCGCCCCACGTGCGGGCCTACACCCGGCGCGGGCTGCTGCGGCTGTTTGAGGGGCTGCAGGTGCGCATCGTCCGGCATGCTGTGATCTACGGCGGATACGACAACCTGATTGCGCGCTTTGGCGCGGGCGGGCGGCTGCTGCGCGCGGCGCTGTACCTGCTTGAGAATTCACCGCTAAAGGCGTTGGGGCTGTCACATTTGCTGGTAGTAGAAAAAGTTCCCGTGCTACAATGATCGCCGGAGGTGAGCCATGATCGTCCAGTTCTCCCCACCTCCTTATCTCATTTACGCGAGAGGAGCCCCAATCTCTAATCTCCAATCTCTAATCTCCACCCACCCCCGGAGCCTCCCATGCACCTCGTAACCTACCACCACCGCGGCGAAACCCGTACCGGCGCCTTGCTTGACCAATGGATCGTTGACCTCAACCGCGCCTATAGCGATTGGGCCGGGGCCACCGGGGGCAGGGGCAACCCCGCCGAGCTGGCCGTGGCCGACGCCCGCGTCCCGACCGAGATGATCGCCCTGCTTGCCGGCGGCGAGGCCGCGCTGGAAGCCGCGGCCCGTGGCGTGGACCACGTGCGGGAACGGCTTCCCGCCGGGGACCGGGATCTCCGGGCCGGCGGGCTGCTTTGCTCTGTGAGGAAGGCCACCTTGCTCCCGCCGGTCCTGCGCCCCAAAATGGTCATCTGCCTCGGGCTGAACTATCGCGCCCACGCCGCCGAGGCCAACTGGGAGCCGCCGGCCTACCCCATGCTGTTCCACAAAACCTCCGGCTGTCTGATCGGCCACGGCCAGACCATCGTCATCCCGCGCGGGTGCAACCGGGCGGACTACGAGGGTGAGCTGGCGGTGATCATCGGGCGGCGCTGCAAGCACGTTTCCGAGGCCGAGGCCTTGCGCTACGTGGCCGGCTACACCGTTGCCAACGACATCAGCGAGCGCGAGCTGCAATTCCGCACGCGGCAGTTCACCGCCGGCAAAATGCCGGATACCTTTGGCCCGCTTGGCCCGGCGCTGGTCACCCGCGACGAGATCCCCGACCCCGGCGCGCTGCAAATCAAGACCACGCTCAACGGGCAGGTGATGCAGCACAGCAACACCGGCCAGATGATCTTCAGCGTGGCGGCGATCATCAACTACATCTCCGCTTTTGCGACCCTCGACCCCGGCGATGTGATCCTGACCGGCACGCCGGAGGGGGTGGGCAACGCCCGCGACCCGAAGGTGTTCCTGCAGCCCGGCGACAGCGTCACCGTGGAGATCGAACGGGTGGGGACACTGACCAATCCGGTGGCCGCCGACCTGTAGCCCCTACGGGCGAAAAACCCGCGCCGCCCGCGCCGCCCGTAGCCCGCGCCGCCCGTAGCAGCGGCATCCCCATGCCGCTGCCGTGCGAAACCGGGGCATGGGCTGCGAAACCGGGGCATGGGCTACGAAACCGGGGCATGGGGATGCCCCGGCTACG
>CAYZNA010000472.1:1355-2886 GCA_964478665.1 uncultured Anaerolineales bacterium | reverse complement strand
TTGGCGGCTGGCCGCTGGCGGTTGGCGGTTGGGGAGCGGGGGTTGGGGGCTGGGAAGCGGGGGCTGGTGGTGGGGGTGCGGAATCCAGTAGCCGGCGCAGGCGGTCGGCGCGGTCCTCGGGAGAGGGCAGGGAGTCGCTCATGGACTATCCTGGCCGCCGGGACCAGCGAAGCAGCGCCCCCTCGCGGACTGGCGCCACCCGGCCATCCTCGACCAGCAGATCGAGGTGGCCCAGAATCTCGGACATGCCCAGCACATAATCGGTGCCGTTGCGCAGGCGCGGGAAGATCGGCGCGGTCAATTCCCACAGGGTGCGCGGGCCGTCCGCCAGCGCTTTGTAGACCAGGTTGGCCCGCCGGCGGTGAAAGGCCAGCCGTTGCCGGACCAGGCCGGCCGGGTCGGTGATGGCCTCACCGTGGCCGGAGAGCGCCAGCTCGGGTTTGAGCGCGGCCATGCGCTGCATGTGAGAGAGGTACTCCACCAGCCGTCTGGGGCGCGCGCCGTAGGAGAGGGGCGGGTGCTCGATCACGGGGTTGGAGGAGATTTTCCGGATCAGGTGATCGTTCGCCAGCAGCACCCGGCTCTGCGGCTGCCACAGGCAGATCAGCCCGCCGGCGTGGCCGGGGGTGTGGAACACCTGCCACTCCAGCCCGGCCAGGCACAGCCGGTCGCCCTCGTCCACCGTCTGGATGGAGGCCGGGTCGAGCGAATCCACCCAGCGCCCGGTGCGCCCGCCCTCGCGGCTGATCTCGTCCACGATCTCGGCCGGCACGCCGCCTTCGCGCCAGATTTGCTGGTAGAAGGCGCGGTTGCGCTCCAGTTCCGCGCTGTAGCCGGCCAGCCAGGGAACGGTGAGCGGATGGGTGACCACCTGTGCCCCGGAGCGGGCCACGATTTCCCCGGCCAGCCCCACGTGGTCCACGTGGCGGTGGGTGAGGACCACCCGGCGGAGGTCTTCCACGCAGTAGCCGTGCCCGGCCAGCCCGGCCTCCAGCGCGGCGCGGCTGGCATCGTGTTTGGGGCCGGTGTCAATCAGCGTCAGTTGCCCGCCCTCGGCCAGGTATACGTTCACCGGGCCGACCGGGAGGGGCGTAGGCAGGGAGATGAGGTGGAGATCGGGGAGGGGAACCATGGGTGATAGTATAAGCCTTCCAGGCCACAATTTCCAAACTGTAGTAGAATTCCGGAACTGTTACGCGCGCACCCGGAGGGGTTTCATGCCTTTCACCATCAACGATTTTCGCGACTTTACCTCATTGCTCTACGCGCACCCGGAGTGGCGGGGCGAGCTGCGCCAGTTGGTGTTGAGTGACGAGTTGCTCGAATTGCCTGATCTGATGCGCCGGCTGGCTGAGGAAGTGCAGGCGCTGACAAAGGCCCAGCAGCGCAGCGAGGAGCGGATGGATCGCTTCGAGGCTGCTATGACGGAGGCCCTGCGGCGCAGCGACGAGCGGATGGGCCGGGTCGAGGCTGCCATCGGGAAGGTTGCGGAGCGCGTGCGCCTCGTCGATCACGACGAGCGAGTAGTCCT
>CAYZNA010000472.1:461-1345 GCA_964478665.1 uncultured Anaerolineales bacterium | reverse complement strand
AGCAGGCCCAGCAGCGCAGCGAAGCGCGGATGGATCGCGTCGAGGCTGCTCTTGAGCGATTGGAAGAGGCCCAGCAGCGCACGGACGAGGCAGTGCGCGGGCTGGGCATTGCTGTCGGCGAACTCCAGCGGAGTTTCGGCGCGACCATTGAAGAGGAAGCCGCCGACACCATCCAGTGGATCCTGGAAGGAAAGGGATACCGTTTGCTGGCCGAAGCAGTTTCGCTGTCGCTGGACGGCGAGGTGGATGTGGTGATGCCGATGGCCGGGCCGAGCGGGGAGCGCGTGTGGGTGGTGGCGGAAGCCAAAGCGCGCCTCGCACAGCGACAGGTGCGTGAATGGGGGCAGCGGATGCAGTCCGGCGGCTGGCAGAAGCGCCTGGTAGACGCCGGAGTGCCCGGACCGTATCTGTTCTACGTCTATGGCATCCGGGTGGACCTGAAGGCAGGCGACGAGGCTGAGGCGCAGGGAATTGGGCTGGCAACCGGGCGGGGGGAACGGGTTCCGCCTGCCGGACTGGTTGCCCCGCCCCACAACTGACGGCCCCGCTGCGACCGGTGGGTGAGGCCTCCGGCCGATACGCTCTTGCCCCGCTCCAACCGCCGCTATCGGCGCGGTTCGGGCGGGGCTATTTCTTCTCTTTCCCCCTTCTTCTCAGTGCCCCTTCGGCGCAGACTGCATGAGCACCGACCACTTCCCTTTCATGGCGCTCTGGCCGTCCTGCTTGACTACCTCCAGTGAGATGGTGACCAGCCCGCCGCCCAGACGCGGCATGGCCTTTGTCTCCAGCACTTCCATTTCCACGTGAATCGTGTCGCCGATGAAGATGGGCAGGGTGAACTTCCACTCGACGATTTCGCGGAAGGCGATGATGGTGCCCTCCAT
>CAYZNA010000472.1:0-451 GCA_964478665.1 uncultured Anaerolineales bacterium | reverse complement strand
TCCATGAAGCCGGTCTGCACGGCGAGGCCGGAGGCAATTGCCAGCCCCAGCAGCCCGTGGGCCACGCGCTGGCCGAAGGGGGTGGAGGCCGAGTACACCGCGTCGGTGTGAATCTGGTTGTAGTCGCCGGAGAGACCGGCGAAGTTCACGATGTCGGTTTCGGTGACGGTGCGACCGCCAGTGGTGATTCTCTGGCCGGCGGTGAATTGTTCCAAAAACAGTCCGCGAGGGGAGGAGACAGTGCTCATCAAGGAGGCTCCACGGGTGATACTTTGGGTGGGTTCAGGCCGCTCGTTCTGCGTGCTACCAGGAAGATGTGCTGCTGATGAAATCTGCGAGGTCAATCAGGCGGGTGAGTCGCCCGTTCAACCCGCATACCTCCACGACGGCCACTTTGGGCCTGAAAAAGTATAACTTCCCGGTTTCAGACCCTAAGGGTCTGTAAAAATAT
>CAYZNA010000471.1:0-2901 GCA_964478665.1 uncultured Anaerolineales bacterium | reverse complement strand
TCAAGCCTTCAGGCGGCCCCGGCTGAAGCCTCGAGTCCGCTAACTGAAAGGTATTAGCCCATGACCCCCTCTTCTCCCTCCCTCTCTACCATCTGGCGGGGCCGCCGGCTGGCTGCTCCCGCGGCCCTGCTGCTGGCCCTTCTGGCCGCCGGCGCCGGGAGGGTTCGCGCACAGCAGGCCGGCCTGAACGTGAACGCCCGCCCGGACCCGGCGGTCACCTCCTCCAGCAATCCGGCGTATTTCGTCTACCAACTTCCCGCCGGAAGCGTGCTGCAGGATGCCCTGCTTATCACCAATCAGGGGGAGGTGCCGGCCGAATTGGTTCTCTTTCCGGCTGATGCTGCCACCGCCGCCAACGGCGGCATTGCCTTCCCCGCTGGCTTCGGGGAGGCCCCGCAGCGCGCGGGCGCGTGGCTCAGCCTCAGCCTCGAGCGCCTCACGCTCCAGCCCGGCGAGGCCCGCTCCGTCCCCTTCACCTTCACCATTCCACCGCAGGCCAGCGGCGAGCACGCCGCCGGCATCGTGATTCAGCCGGCGCAGGTCCCCACCCCGGCGGCGGGTCAGTTCGGCGTTTCGGTGGTGGAGCGGGTGGCCGTCACCGTGCTGCTGCAGGTTCCGGGCGATAACCGCACCGGACTGGAGATAGCCGCCCTGAGCGCCTCCAGCGAAGGCGGGCGGCAGGCGCTGGTCGCCGAGTTGCGCAACAGCGGCGAACTGGGCTTCTACCCGGAAGGCCGCCTGACGCTGGCGCAGCCCGGCGGGGCGCTGGCGCGGGAAGTGGAAATCCGCCTCGGTTACTTTCTGGCCCGCGACGCCATTCGCTACGAAATCAGCCTCGACCCGCCCCTGCCGGCCGGCGAATACGAAGTCAGCCTGCGCCTGACGCACCCGGACGGCGAGGCGGAGTGGAACGGGCGGCTGCGGCTGGGCGAGCCGGAAGTGATTCCGGTGGTGGGGGCGGAGGAGACGCCGGCGGCGGGAGCCGGGGTGCAGGGTGTTCCGCTCGCGTGGGTGGCGATCGGGGCCGGGGTGCTGCTGCTGGTGGTCCTGCTGGTGGCGCTGGTTGCCTATCGGCTGGGACGGGGGCGCTGAGACCCTGAAGGTTTCTAAAACCTTCAGGGTCTCCCTCCGGGCTACGGGCGGATGCTGCCGTACTTCCCCGCCTCCAACACTGCCGCCTGGCCCTCGGCGCTCTGCACCCAGATCAGGAAGTCGCGCAGTTCGCCGGCTGGCTCGGTGGGGGCGATGGCCCACAGCGGCATGGTCAGCGGGTAGGCGCCGGATTCAAACGCCGCCGGCGAGGGCTTCACCCCCTCCACGGCCAGGGCCTTCACCCCGGCCGGCAGGCGGGCGTAGGGCGCGTAGCCAATGGCCTGCGGATTGCGGGCCACCTCTTCCAGCATCTGCGACGTGCCGGGCGCCACCAGCGCGGTGAGCGCCGGCCGCAAACCCTCCAGCGCGCGTGAGACGAAAACCTGCCGCAGGTCCGCGCCGTCCTCGCGAGAGAGGGTCTCGATGGCGCCCGGCCCCCCGCCCACCTTCGACCAATCGTTCACCCGCCCGGTGAACACCTCCCGCACCTGGGACAGGCTGAGGCCGGAGAGGGGATTGGTCGGGTGCACGATCAGAGCCAGCCCATCCAGGGCCAGCGGCGCGGACCACAGATCAGCGCCGGGGGGCAGGTAAAAGCTGAAGGCGGCGTCCAGGCCGCCCCGGCCGGCCTCGTCCAGCAATCGCGGGGCCGGAGCAGTGGAGATGGGCTGGGCGAAGTCGCGGGTTGTGGCCAGCATCCCGATCAGGGGCAGGGCATCCGGCGTGGCGGCCAGCGCCAGCGGGATGGGGGTGGGCGTGGGGTCCGGCCCCGAACAGGCAGCCAGCACCAGGCACAGGATCAGCAGAGGGAGACGCCGCATCCGCTATCCGCGCAGAAAGCCGGCCAGCAAGCACCCCAACCCGGCGAGCGTGCAATAGAGGGCGAAAACGTACAGCCGGCGCTGGCGCAGGTAGCGCATCAGCCACGCAATCACCCCAAAGCCCACCACGGCAGCGGCGAAGAAGCCAACCAGCATCACCGGCAAAAACTGCGCAAGCTGGCCGATCTTGAGCATGTCGCGCGCCGCCAGCAGGCCGGCCGCCAGCAGCACCGGGATGGACATGAGGAAGCTGAAGCGGGCGGCGGCCTCACGCGTGAGGCCGCGCGTCAGCCCGCCGGCGATGGTAGCCCCGGAGCGCGAGATGCCGGGCAGCAGGGCCAGAATCTGCCAGCAGCCGATGATGATCGCGTCGCTCAGCCGCACCCGCTCCAGCCGCGCCGCGCGGGCCGAGAGCCACTCGCGCAGGGCCAGCAGGGCCGCCGTGCCCAGCAGCAGGGCGGCCACCGCCATTGGATCGCCGAAGACCGACTCAAAGAAATCTTTCAGCAATAGCCCTGCCAGCCCGGCCGGGATGGTGGCGACGAGGAGGAACCAGCCCAGTTGGGCCGACTCGCCCTCGAAGGGTTTGCCCCGCAGGAGGGCGCGGGTCATGCCGCGGGCAACCTCCCACAGGTCACGCCAGAAGTACGCCGCGACCGCCGCCAGGGTACCCAGTTGCACCAGCACATCGAAGACAAAGGCGGTCTGCTCCGAAATGTTCCAGCGCAGCAGCCACGGCACCAGCACGAGGTGCGCGGTGGAGGAAACGGGGATGTATTCGGTGGCGCCCTGTACGATGCCGAGGAGGAGGGCCTGGAGGAGGGTCATGGGAGGGAGGGAGGTTAGGAGGAAGAAGGAAGAAGGAAGGAGGAAGGAGGGGTTTCGGCGGGAGAGGAGGAAGGGAGGTTAGGAGGAAGGGAGGTTAGGAGGTTAGGAGGTGGGGAGGTGGGGAGGTGGGGAGGTGGGGAGGTGGGGAGGTGGGGAGGTG
>CAYZNA010000470.1:1631-2902 GCA_964478665.1 uncultured Anaerolineales bacterium | reverse complement strand
CAGATCCAGGCCCAAGCAGTCCCGTTAGATCCATGAATCTTCATCTACTGAGGCTGGCCTTTTGCTGAACAGGAGAGATGAACCCGGATGGATCGTAACGTTCGCTGGCTAATTCCCATTACGCTACTCGTCGCCCTGGCGGTGTTCGTGGACCTGCCGGGCGTTCGCACCTATTCCTACCCGTGGAACGCGGACCAGAGCATTACCATCAAAACCCACGAAGGGCTGGACCTGCAGGGCGGCCTGCGCCTGTTGCTGGAGGCCGATGACTGCACCGCTGCCACCGGCGACCAGATGAACGCCGCCCGCACCATCGTCGAAAACCGGGTGAACGGGCTGGGCGTCACCGAGCCGGTAGTGCAACGGCAGGGCAGTTGTCGCCTGTCGGTGGAACTGCCCGGCATCGCCGATCCCGAAGCAGCCGAGGCCACCCTGAAGCAGACCGGCCTGCTGGAATTCGTCGAGGTAGGCAGCAATCCCCCGGGGGAAGGGACCGTGATCCAGACGGACTACGGCAAGAGCAGCACAGCGCCCGCCGCGGGCGTAGAAACCGCCACCCCGGCCGGGGAGGCCAGCGTCACCCCGGAGGCCGGCGCCTCCCCCACGGCGGAGGCCTCCGCCACCCCGGCCGGGGAGGCCAGCGTCACCCCGGAGGCCGGCGCCTCCCCTACCCCGGAAGCCTCCCCCACGCCGGCCGCGCCGGTCTATCATACCGTGATGACCGGGGCAGCCCTCAAGACCGCCATCGCCACCCGCGATCAATCCGGCCGGTACATCATCAGCTTCACCTTGACCGGAGACGGCGCCAAAATCTTTGGGGACTACACCTCCGCCCACGTGGGCGACTTTCTGGCGATTGTGCTGGACAAGACGGTGATCTCCGCCCCGCGCATCCAGGGCGCCATCACTGGCGGGCAGGGCGAGATCAGCGGCAGCTTCACCGCCGAGTCGGCCAACCAGCTCGCCATTCAGCTCCGCTACGGCTCGCTGCCGGTGGCCCTGAAGGTGGTCAACAAGCAGACCATCGGCCCGACCCTGGGACAGGACTCGCTGCAGAAGAGCACGGTAGCCGGGGCAATTGGCATGCTCACCGTGGTGATTTTCATGGCGTTGTATTATCGCCTGCCGGGGCTGCTGGCCAACGTGGCGCTGGTGATTTACGCGCTGATCACCTTCGCCCTGTTCAAACTGATCCCGGTCACACTCACGCTGCCGGGCATCGCCGGGTTCGTGCTCTCGGTGGTCGTCGCGGTTGTAGCCAACATCCTGCT
>CAYZNA010000470.1:0-1621 GCA_964478665.1 uncultured Anaerolineales bacterium | reverse complement strand
GCCGCACGCTGCTGCAGGCGGTGGACATCGGTTTTTCGCGGGCGTGGCCCTCCATCCGCGATTCCAACCTGTCCACCCTGATCACCTGCGGCATCCTGTTCTGGTTTGGCAACACCTTCGGCGCCAGCATTGTGAAGGGCTTTGCGCTCACCCTGGCGCTGGGTGTGGGCGTCAGCCTGTTCACCGCCATCACCGTCACCCGCGTGCTGTTGCACACTGCCCTGGACCGGATTGACTTTTCCGAGCGCCACACATGGTTCGGCATTTAGGGATTAGGGATTGGGGATTGGGGATTGGGGATTGGGGATTGGGGATTGCAGATTGGAACCCTCAATCCGAAATCCGAAATCCGAAATCCGAAATCGGAGCACTCATGGACATTGTAGGCAATCGATACTGGTACTTCGCCCTCTCGCTGCTCATCATCGTGCCCGGCATCGTCGGCCTGGCGCTGTGGGGCCTGCCGCTGGCGATTGACTTTACCGGCGGCAGCTTGCTGGAGGTCAGCTTTGCCGGAACCGTGCCGCAGCCGGGCGAGGTCAAGGCGTTGTATGAGGAGAATGGCTTCAGCGATGCGGTGGTGCAGACCACCGGCCAGAGCGGCATTGTCATCCGCAGCAAGACGCTGGATAACGACACAAAGGACAAGATCATCGCCGCCCTGTCGGCGGAGTTCAGCCAGGCCACACTGCAACGCTTTGAAAGCGTGGGGCCGGCGGTGGGCGCGGAGGTTGCCCGGAGGGCGGCCGGCGCGGTGGCGCTGGCCGCGCTGGGCATCCTGCTGTACATCACCTACGCCTTCCGCAAGGTGCCGCACGCCTTCCGCTACGGGGTGTGCGCCATTCTGGCCATGCTGCACGATGTGGCGGTGGTGTTCGGCGTGCAGGCCTGGCTCAGCCACTTTTTCGGCTGGCAGGTGGATTCGCTGTTTCTGACCGCGCTGCTGACCGTGATCGGCTTCTCGGTGCACGATACCATCGTGGTCTTCGACCGCATCCGCGAGAACCAGCAGGTCTATCGCCGGCTGGACTTTGAGACGGTGGTCAACCACTGCGTGGATCAGACGGCCGCCCGCGAGATCTACACCCAGCTCACGGTGATGCTTACCCTGCTGGCGCTGGCGCTGTTCGGCGGCGTGACCATCCGCCACTTTGTGATCATCTTGCTGGCGGGGGTGTTCAGCGGCACGTACTCTTCGATTTTCAACGCCGCCCAGTTGCTGGTAGTGTGGGAAAACGCGGAATGGCGCACGTGGTTCCGCTCCCGCCCGGCAGCAGCCTGACACAGACCTCGCGGGTCTTGAAGACCCGCGAGGTCTTTTTTTTCAGGGCAGCAACCGGCGGGCCAGTTCCGCTCCCCACAGGTAGACCACCAGCCCCCCCAGGGCCAGGTACGGCCCGTAGGCCATGGGGGTGAGGGGGCGATAGCGCCCGCGCAGCGCCTGCCACAGCAGGATAGCGCCCCACGCCAGGCCCCCGGTCACCACAGCCAGCAGCAGGGCCGGGACCACGCCCGGCCAGCCGGTCAACAGCCCCACCGCCAGGCCCAGCATCACATCTCCCCCGCCGAAGGCGACTTCGTCCAGGGCATACACGGGATAGAGACGGACAATCACGCCTGG
>CAYZNA010000469.1:0-2904 GCA_964478665.1 uncultured Anaerolineales bacterium | reverse complement strand
CGGGGGTGGGTTCTACACCTACACGTATGACACGGCGAACCGGCTGGTGAAATTGAACCAGGGGACGGCGCTTACGGAGCGGCGGCAGGGAGGGGGAGGGTGAAGTGAAAGGCACTGCCTACGCCGATCGTGGACTTGACCCCCATTTCGCCCCCCAGCGCTTCCACGATCTTTTTGGCGATGGGCAGCCCCAGCCCGGTGCCGGTGGCGTAGCCCTCGCTATCCGGCACGCGGTAGAACTTCTCAAACATGTGGACCATGGCCTCCGGCGGGATGCCCTTGCCCGTGTCGGCGATGACGACGCGGTAGCCGCCGTCCGGCGTCACCTGGGTCGAGACGCGGATAATCCCGTTTTCGCGGTTGTACTTGACCGCGTTCGTCAGCAGGTTCAGGATCACCTGCTTGATCTTGCCGCGGTCGCTCTCGAGGGTCTTAGGCGCCGGGGCGACCTGGGTCTGGATGGTCACGCCGCGCGCTGCCGCCTGGGGCTGCACCACCTCCACACATTCCCGGATCAATTCCAGTGCGTCAAACACCTCGCGGTTGAAGCGCATCCGGCCCGATTCCAGGCGGGCCATGTCCAGAAAGTCCGTGGTCATCTGCGTGAGCCGGCCGGTTTCGCGCTGAATGTTCTGGATGAGCTCGAGGCGCTTGGCCTCGGGCAGTTCCGGGCGGAGGACCAGGTGGCTGGTGGCGGTGAGGGCGGCGAGCGGCGTGCGCAGTTCGTGCACCATCTCGGAGATCAGGTCGGATTGCTGGAACAGGCGCGCGTTGACGATCGCCACGGCCGCCTGGGCGGCCAGCGTTTGCAGGGTCTCCACGTCCTCGGCGGTGAAAGAGCCTTCCCGCTTGTTGATCGCCTCCAGCGCGCCGAGCGTCTTCTCGCGCGTGACCAGCGGCACACCCAGAATGGAGCGGGTGACGAAGGAGATCTTCTGGTCTACCACCTGGCTCCAGCGCGGGTCTTTGCTGGTGTCCGGCACCAGCAGCGGCTCGGAATGCGTGACGATCCAGCCCGCGATGCTGCCCTCCACGGGGATGACCAGCCCCTCCAGCTCCGCCGACTCCTGGTTGGTGGTGGCCTCAAAGCGCAGGTCGCCGGAGCGGGGGTCGAACAGCATGATGGAAGCGGCCTCGGTATCGGTGAGTTCCTGCGCCGCGCCGATGATCTGGCGCAGCAGTTTGTGCAGGTCGAGGGTGGAGGCCAGCGTGCGGCTGACCTCCATCATCCGCTCCATGCGTTTGAGGAGCAGGGGGTAGTTGCGCCGGACCGTATCCGGGCCGGGCGGGGCTTTGTCCGAGCGCCGGGGCGCGCCGGAGCTAGACATGCGCGCCCTCCAGCGCGGCCGCGGCGATCTGCGGCAGCGCCTCGGCCACGTCGGCATGGAGCAGCACCTCGGCGCGCTCGTCCAGGTACGTCGGGCCGATATTGACGATGATCAGTTTGGCGCCGTGCGTGATCGCCTCGAAGGGCAGTTCCGCGGCCGGCAGCACCTCCAGCGACGAACCGGCCACGAGCATGACATCGCACCGGCGAGCCGCGGCGCGGGCCTCGGCCAGCACGGAATCGAGCAACTGCTCGCCCATCAGAATGACGTTGGGTTTCAACACCCCGCCGCAGTCCGGGCAGCGCGGCAGGCTCCCGTCCTGCACGAACCGGGCCAACGCCGCCGCGCCGGGCAGGCGGCGGCGGCACTGCCCGCAGGTGGCCTCGCGCAGGTTGCCGTGAATTTCCAGCACGCGACGGCTCCCGGCGCGCAGGTGGAGTTCGTCAATGTTCTGGGTGATCACCAATTTCAGCAGGCCGGCCTCTTCCAGTTCTGCCAGCGCGCGGTGGGCGGGGTTGGGCTGCGCCGCGTGGATGGTCAGCGCGAGCGGCCGCACCCAATCGTAGAACTTTTCCGGCTGGTAGCGGAAAGCGGCGAGCGAGGCCACCTCCATCGGGTCCGTCTTTTCCCACAGGCCGGAGCCTGGGCTGCGAAAATCGGGGATGCCGGAGGGGGTGGAAATGCCCGCCCCGGTAAAGGCGACGGCCATCTGCGCCTTCCGTAACAGCCCGGCCGCGCGCCGGATGAGCGAAGCGATGTTTCCCATCTACAGGCGGAGCTTCTGGAGGAGTTGAGCGGTTAATTGGCGCAGCTGGTCGGCCGTCAGGCTCTCCGGGCGCAGCAGAACCATCGGGTTGCCCGCCTCCACGGATTGATAGGCCAGTTCAGGCGCAGGCGTGATGATGATCGCAATTTTGGTCCCCAGGAGCTGCTCGGCTTGCGGCCACGACATTTGGATGCTGGAGGGGGCGCGGTTGACCATCACCACGTCTATCATGGCGGCCGTCAGGCCCAGCGCGACCAGATCCACGATCAAGGCCTTCGTCTGCAGGATTGACACGCGGGAGGGGTCGGACACCACCGTCACCGTTTCGCACAGGGGCACGATGCGTTTGATGGCTTCGGTGATGCCGGTGCCCAGGTCGAGCACGAGGAGCTTGCACATCGTGCTCAACGTCTTCACGATGCCTTCCATCTGGGCGACGTTGTTGATCAGCCCGGTCTCGCTGGGCGCGGCCGAAGCCGACAGCAGGCGCAGGCCCGAAGCGTGCGAGATGATCTGCGCCCCGACGGCGCGCTGGTTCAGATCGCTGAGCGGTTTCGTGGCGAGGGGGGCCAGGCTCTGGTTTTGGGTGATGCCGAGCATCAACCCCAGCGAACCCGAGCCGGTGTGCAGGTCGGCCGCGATGACTTCCTGGCCGGACTGGATGGCGGCGGCGGCCACATTGAGGGCGACGGTCGTCAGGCCCACACCCCCCTTGGCCGCGAGGAAGCCCACAATGCGCGCGCGTTCGCCGGGCGGGGGCGCCGCCCGCGCGGTGCTGGCGCGGGCCAGCAGCGCCTTCAGACAGGGTTC
>CAYZNA010000468.1:0-2906 GCA_964478665.1 uncultured Anaerolineales bacterium | reverse complement strand
GGCGCGCATGCCACAGCCGCAGATCACCCATTCCCTGACCTTTAGCGGCCGCACGTTCTCGGTCGAAGAACTCCACCTCATCCAAGCGATCAGCGCTGATTGTGCGGCCCTGGGCCGCACCGAGATGGCCCGGACCCTGTGCGAGCTGCTGGATTGGCGGCGGCCCACAGGCCGATTGAAGCATCACGAAGGCCGCCTCCTGCTGGAGCGCTTGCAGGCCTTGGGGTGGCTCGCCCTCCCCCCGGTGCGCCCGCTCGGGCGGCGGGGGCCGCGCGTCGTGCCCGTGACGGCGCAGGGCCAGCCCGCGCCCGAGGTGGTGGGCTCGGTGGGCCAGTTCACGCCGCTGGTGCTGGAGGTGGTGGACGCGGGCTCCGCCGCGACCCGTGGCCTCTGGCGGGAGTTGCTCGCGCGCTATCACTACCTGGGCTACCGGGTGCCCGTGGGCGCCACCCTCCGGTACCTCGTGCGCTCCGCCCCGGCGCCGGGGCAGGTGCTGGCCTGCCTGCTGTGGACGTCGCCCGCCTGGAAGATCGCGGTGCGCGACCGCTGGATCGGCTGGACCGAGGCCCAGCGCCGGCAGAATCTCCCCTACCTCGTCAACAACAGCCGCTTCCTCATCCTCCCCTGGGTGGCCATCCGGGGGTTGGCCAGTGCCATTCTCGCCCGCTGCGCCCACCAACTCCCGGACGATTGGGCGGCCCGCTGCGGGGTCCGCCCGCTCCTGCTGGAGACCCTCGTCGATCCGGCGCGGTTCCGGGGGACCTGCTACCGGGCGGCCAACTGGCTCCCCCTGGGGCGGACCCAGGGCCGGGGCCGGATGGACCGGACCCACGCCGCGCAGGGCCGCGCGCCCAAGGAGGTCTACGTCTACCCCCTCTGCCGCCACGTCCAAGCGCGGCTGTGCACGGCCGCGGCGCCGACCAGCGCCGGCGCGCTCGCCGAGCGGGACCCCCCATGAGCCGTGCCTTCTGCGAGGGCTGCCTGGAGAAGCAACGCCGGATCGATCAGCTGCTCGAAGAGAACCAACGCCTGAAGGCGCAGCTCCGCTATCGGGAGCGCCAGACCGCGGAGGGCTTCTTCGGGTCCTCCACCCCCTCGGCCCAGCGCCCGGTGAAACCCAATAGTCCGCCCGACCACCACGGCAAGCCGGGTGGCGCCCCCAAGGGCCACCCGGGCCATGGCCGCCACGCCTTCGATGCTGCCACGGCCGCGCGGGTCGTGGACGTGCCCGTGGCCCCGCGCTGCCCGGCGTGCGGCGGCCTGCTGGAGAACCAGGGCAGCCGGTCGCGCTCCGTCGTGGACATCGCCCCGCCCCGGCCGGCGCCGATTCTCTACCGCCTGCACCGCGGGTACTGCCCCCGCTGCCGCCGCGCCGTGCAGGCCCCCCTGCCCGCGGTGCTCCCCAAGGCGCTCTTCGGCAATGAACTGACCGCGCAGCTCGTCTGGCTGCACTACGGGCACGGCGTGCCCTTGGGCCGGCTGTGCGACCAGATGGGGTTGCACCTCGGCAGCGTGATCGCGCTGCTCCACCGGCTGGCGGGGCTGTTCCAGCCTGTGCTCCCCAAGCTGGTGGAGGAGTACCGCCAGGCCCCGGTGCGGCACGCGGATGAAACCTCGTGGCGGACTGACGGGCGGTCGGGCTACGCCTGGCTCTTCTGCACGGCCACCCTGAGTCTGTTCCTGTTCCGGGCGACCCGGGCGGCCGCCGTGCCGAAGGAGGTGCTGGGCGAGCAGCCCCTGGCGGGCGTGCTGGTGGTGGATCGCTACAGCGGGTACAACCGGGCGCCCTGTGCGCTCCAGTACTGCTACGCCCACCTGCTCCGCGAGCTCGAGGACCTGGGGAAAGAGTTCCCGGCCGAGCCGGAAGTCGACGCGTTCACTGGGACCCTGATCCCCCTGCTGGCCGAGGCCATGCACCTGCGCAGCCAGCCGCTCGCCGATCCCGCCTACTACGCGGCGGCTGCGCAGCTTAAAGAGCAGATCGGGGCCGTCGTCGAGCAGCCCGCCCAGCATCTCGGCATTCGGCAGATCCAGGACATCTTCCGGGAGCACCCGGCCCGGCTCTACCACTGGGTCACCAATCGGACCGTCCCCCCGGACAACAACCGCTGCGAACGCGAGCTGCGCCCCACGGTCATCGCCCGCAAGGTGAGCTTCGGGTCCCAATCGGACGCGGGCGCCAAGACCCGGGAAACCCTCATGAGCCTGCTCCAGACCCTCCGCAAACGCCGCGCCGATGCCCAGGCCCACCTGAAGTGGGTCCTCGACCAACTCGCGGCCGACCCCAAGCGGGACCCCTTCGCGCTCCTGTTTCTCAATGACACGAGTTGACTGGTGCCGTCAGTCTGTCCAGGATCTGGTCCCATGCCGCGCCTGAACCACGGCGACCGCTCCCGTGTCTCTGCAAGCGTCCGGGTCTCACCGACATTGCCTTCTACCACCCGAGACTGAGGGATTACCTTTCCGTTGGGATGATGCCCAGTTAGGCGTGAACGACAACATAGCCAATCGGTGCGACGAGCGGATTGAGAATGCCATCGCGTGCCCGCGCTATTCTGTACGGAACCTTGCTGAGAGAGGCCAGGTGGGGAGTGGCCCGGAGTTCCAAGCCCAGCCCAGTCAGGCGATACCGGGTCAATCTCAACACCGACCAGCCACAGGCGGCAGGAAGAGGCCAACGGCGTAGGCCCGCTTCGGATTGACAAACAACGCCCCCTTTGATAGAGGGTCCGTATGGCGCGTCGGGCAACAATCGAATACGGTCCGGGAAGTTCCGCTTCCGATCACAAGGCCCTGGGTGTGGCTGCCCGCCGTGCACCCAGGACCTTGCTGTATTCCTGTCCTGAGACTGGAGGCTGAAGCGTGCCGGATTGGTCGGTGCAGCGCCGCTACCCCCGTCATCCGCT
>CAYZNA010000467.1:0-2929 GCA_964478665.1 uncultured Anaerolineales bacterium | reverse complement strand
CCGGTTGACAATCATCACGCCCACGTCGGTTTGCTCGACGGCGCTGGCGAGTTTCTGGCGCTCGGCTTCCGCCCTCACGCGCTCCGACACGTCATTCAGCGTAAACACCAGATATTCAACCTCGCCGGCGCTATCCAGAATCGGAACCAGAGTCCAGTCCCAATAAGTTGCTCCCCAGTCCGGATGATCAGGAAAGACAAAAGGCCGCGCGAATACCTGAAAAGGCTTTTTGGTCTTGACAACGTCTTCAAAAATGGCCCGGGCCTCGGAGGGATAGAACTCGAAGTGATTGTGGCCGGGGAACTCCGACACCTGCCGGCCGCAGGCCCGGGCGTAGGCCTCGTTGACGCGGATGAAGTTGAAGTTCCGGTCCAGCAGCACCAGGCAGGTCAGCGTGTTGGTGAACAGGGCTTCCAGCAGCCGCGAGCGTTCGGCCATCTCTTGCTCGGCCCGCATCCGCGCGGTAACGCTGCGGGCGATGCCCTCGATGGCAACCAGCTTACCGGCACGGTCGAAGATGGGGATGTTGCGCTGTTCGGTCCAGATGATGGTGCCATCCTTGCGGATCCAGCGGAGGACAAGTGGCGCGCCGGGCGGCGTCTCGCCTCGAGCCACCGTCTCCAGCAAGGGCCGGTCGTCGGGATGTATCAACTTGAAGACCAGATCAGGGTCGGCGTAGTGCTCTTCGGGGGTGTAGCCGGTGATGGCTGCGGCTGCCGGACTGACGTATTCAAAGCCGCGCGGAGGGGTTAGACGATAGCGGTAGATGACGTCCGGAGCGTGCTCGGCAATTCGCTGGAAGAGTTGTCCACTCTCGTGCATCGCTTCCTCATCACGCCTGGTGTTGGGCGATTTCGGCATCGCGGCACAAGTATACCCGGAGCGAAGTTAGATGGCTACAGAGTAACTGCTCAGCCTCACCCCCCGGCCGCTTCGCGTCTCCTGAGCGGGAAAGCGCCGCTCAGGAGAGGGGGGCGGGGGGGTGAGGCAGAGCTGAGCAGTTACCGCGACAGCACGTAACCGAACCCTGGCGACGGGGGTGCGCACCATCCGCCCCAACCACGACGACCTTCCCGCTGCGGGGCAAAAGCAGAGCGCGGCAGCGGATTATCCGCAGACCCTGAAGGTTTTTGGAAACCTTCAGGGTCTGAGCGCGGCAGTGGATTATCAGCGGCTGGTTGCCCGGTTTCGGCGGCCCGCTGTGGCCTTTCCCCTATCGCGGCGGCTCGGCCCGAGCGTGCTCAACCGGCTGTCAACCGCCTGTCACGCAGACCCTAAAGGTTTTTGGAAACCTTCAGGGTCTGAGCGCGGCAGCGGATTATCAGCGGCTGGTTGCCCGGTTTCGGCGGCCCGCTGTGGCCTTTCCCCTATCGCGGCGGCTCGGCCCGAGCGTGCTCAACCGGCTGTCAACCGCCTGTCAAGCCGGCGCGCCCCCTGCTGCGATACAGTGGGCAAGAAGCACGGGCCACGAATTCCGGCCTGCCGCAGACCCTAAAGGTTTTTGGAAACCTTTAGGGTCTCGTGGTAAGGTACCGGGCGAAGGCGAGTGTATCCCGTGACAAGTCGGGCCTTCCCGCCCCAAAGGAGCGCGCCATGTCCCACTCACCCATCTTTCCTCGGCTGGTCCCCGGCCTGCTGGTGCTGACCCTCGCTGCCTGCGCCGGGCAGGCCACCCCGCAACGCATTGGCTCGTATCCGCGCGGCGGAGCGCCGGCGCCGGCCGTCCCGGAAACCATCCCCCACTACCCCCCGGCCCCGCCTAACTTGCTGGTGATTTACAACGCCACTCTTGAGCTAGAAGTCTCCGAGGTGGATGCGGCCGCCCGGCGCGCCACGCAACTGGCCTATGACTACGGCGGCTACCTGGTCAGTTCGCAGGCGTGGTTCCAGGGCGAACAGAAACACGCCACACTCACCGTGGCCGTGCCGGCCACCCGCTTTGAGCCGGCCCGGCGGGCGCTGCTTGATCTCGGCCTCCTCCTGCGCGAAACCGTCTCTGGCGAGCTTACCTACGGCGGCGGCGCAGGGTGGGCCACCTTCTCCCACCTCACCCTGCAACTGCGCCCGGCCCCGGACCCCTTCACCCTGCCCCGCCCCCGCCTGCCCGCAGCCGGCTGGAACCCGGCGCGCACCTTCGAGCGCGCTTTTGCCGTGTTCGCCGGCATCTTCTCGTTTCTGGTGGACGCGCTGATCTGGGCGACCGTGGTGATCGGCCCGTTTGTGCTGGTTGGGCTGGGGCTGCGGGCGGTGGTGCGCAGGGTCTGGAGACGATTATGACTTTGTGATCGCCACGAACTTCATCTTCAATGTCGGCGTCCAGTTCCGGCCAGTGGAATTGGCCCGGGCCGATTCGCGGGGCGGCAACGGGAGTAAAGACCTCGCGGGTCTCACAGACCCGCGAGGTCTGAGGGTCTCTCGGAAGTCAGATTTGAAGACCTCGCGGGTCTCACAGACCCGCGAGGTCTGAGGGTTTCTCGGAAGTCAGATTTGCAGAGATGGCAGCTTCACCGCCTGTCAACCCTTCGTCAACGTCCGCTCAAGCCTTGCGCCTGTTATGGCGGTATCCTGTGTGCAAGATAGGCGTAGGGCAGGATGGAATCCTGCCCACACACGCCGGGCAAGATGCAATCTTGCCCTAAGCATACGCGGGCGGGATCGCATCCCGCCCTACGTTCGAAGAGGAGAAATCGCCATGAACGCCCGTACCCCGCTAATCGCCCTCACCCTGTTGGCCCTGACCCTGGCGGCCTGTGCGCCGGCCGCGCGCGCCACACCTATCGCTCAATCCGCCCGAGAAACTGCGGCGCCGCAAGCGGTCGTGACCCAGGTGGTCGCCGGGCCCCCCGCCACCTGACCGGCCTCCCCCGCCTTGCTGCCCTTCGATTTTCTTGATGATCTTCTCGGTCTTGCCAAGCTGCTTGGGGGTAAT
>CAYZNA010000466.1:2745-2935 GCA_964478665.1 uncultured Anaerolineales bacterium | reverse complement strand
CGGCAAGCCGTACTCGAACAGATGGCAACACAAGAATGTTAGTGACATTAGGCTAAAGCCTCGACTCCGAAAGTGCGGAGTTATTTCTTGACAAGCCCTTACCACCGTCCGTCATGCCCGGATAACATTTGCCGCCCGACCCTTCGGCGACTACTCGACTACCTGACTACTCGACTACCTGACTACTCGA
>CAYZNA010000466.1:0-2645 GCA_964478665.1 uncultured Anaerolineales bacterium | reverse complement strand
CTACCTGACTACCTGACTACCTGACTACCTGACTACCTGACTACCTGACTACCTGACTACCTGCCCCACGTTCCACGTTTGACAGCAAGCGCCGTCCGCTGGATAATCGGCGCTCATGCGCCGCTTGCGTCTTGCCCTCGCCACTTGCGCCCTGCTGGGCCTCTCGCTACGGCCTCCCCCCATGGCGCCTGCGGCCGCCACCCGCCCCTTTGGCCTGCCCTTCGCCGGCCCGCCCGGCCCCAGCACATGGCTGGTGGTGCAGTTCTACGGCAACACCACCACCGCCTATCGCTGGCGGGTCTCGCAATACGGCAACGGCCAGGGGCTGCATTTCGGTGTGGACTTTGCCGCGCGCTGCGGCACCCCGGTGCTGGCGGTCGGCGACGGCGTTGTGAGCAAGATAGACGCGACGCAGCACGGCGCCGGGCCGCACAACCTGATGGTTGACCACCCGGACGGCCACGCCTCTTTCTACGGCCACCTGCTCCACCGCCCGGAGCTGACCGTGGGCCAGAAAGTGACCCGCGGCCAGGCCGTGGCGCTCTCCGGCGACCCCGACCTCACCTGCACCTCCCGCCCGCACCTGCACCTCGAAATCCGCACTATCCCCGGCTACGCCCGCGCCCTCAACCCGGCCCTGTACATCGAGGCCGACTGGGATGGCCTGGCGCTGGCCCCCGATACCTTCGGCAATCGGGGGCTGGCCGGTGGGGGCCGCGGCTTCGAGCGCAGCCTCGACGACCCGCGCCGCTGGCAATTCCTCGACGACCAGCCCGAGATCACCTTTGGCGGGCCGCTGCTGAACGACTACCCCGACCCCTGGCCGCCGGACTGGAGCGGGCCGTGACAGCTTCCGATGGAATGACCGGCCGCCTCCCGTTATGGGCGGCCTTGACCCTGGTCCTCAGCGTTTCCTGCGGCGGAGGCCCCTCCCCGGCCCCCCCGCCGACCGCTTCCCCCGCCCCGGCGCCCGCCCGCCCCCCGACCGGCGGAACGCCGCTCCCCGTCCGGCCCCCGCCCCCCTCCCCCACCCGGACCCCGTCCCCCACCCCGAGTCCGGCGCCCGGCGCCACCCCGGCGCCCACCCTGCGGCAGCTCACCACCGGCGGCTGCTGCACCCGTCCCTTCTGGTCGCCAGATGGGGGCGAAGTGTGGTACCTCGACAAGCCGGCCCCCGATTGCCACTATCGGGGGCCGGCCCCGGACGCGCCGACCGGAATCTGGGGCGTGGACCTGGCCGGCGGGCAGCCGCGCTTCGTCGGCGGCCGGCCGGGAATCCTCTCCCCGGATGGGGCGCTGGTCGCCTACCCGCAGGGCGGGCAGACCTACATCCAGCGCCTCGCCGATGGGCAGCGCTGGAGCGTGCCATCCGGCGGGCGCGCCATCAGCTTCTCGCCGGATGGGGCGCGCATCGCGTGGCAAACGGCGTCATCGTCGGTGAATTTCGACAGCCGCACGGTGGAGATCTGGCTGGCCCCCGATAGCTTCGGCAATCGGGGGCCGGCAAACGTAGACGGCAGCGCCGCCCGGCGCGTGGCAACCCTCACCGGCGGCGGGCTGTCCGACTGGTTCCCGGACGGGGAGCGGCTGCTGGTCAGCGGGCGGGAGGCCGGGGGCAGGGGCTTTCTGGCCGCGTTGAACCTGGCAGACGGCGCTCTGAGCGTGATCGCGCGCGGCGAGCGGCTGCGCGGCGGGACGGTCTCGCCGGGCGGCGGTTGGGTGGCCTGGTCGGTCACCTTCTCCGGCGACCCGGCTGCGGACGGGCTGTGGGTGGCCCGGGCCGATGGGACCGGCGCGCGCCGGCTGATCCCCTATGGCGCCTACCGCTGGCGCCGGGAGGGGCGGCTGCTGCTCATCCCGCTGGAGGCGAACGCGGGCGTGGAGAGCCACCGCCTGCTGGAAGTGGAGGCCGCCACCGGCCAGCTCACCCCGCTCACCGACCCCACCATCACCCGTTTCCGCATCGCCGGCGGGGACTGGGCGCTCTCCCCGGACGGGGACCACGTGGCCTTCGTCTCGGCAGCCGATCACAACATCTGGGTGATTGACCTGCCCGGCTAGATTTCACCCTCAGCCGCCCGCAAGTTGGCGCAAAAGCGATCCACCAGCCGCAGCGCCTCCCCCTCATCTGCGTACGGCCCCAGCCGCAGGGTCGGCTCAGCGTTGCCGGTGATCATCTTCGAGACCCGCGCTCCCGCCCGGTACAGGCACAGGGCCGGCTTCCCCAGAAACAGCGCCAGCGCAATCTCATAGCCCACGCCGTGGCTGGGCGTGCTCACCTCCGCGATCAACGCATCGCAGGCGCTGACCCATGCCACGTCGCGCGCGTAAACCTCCGCCGGCGCCACCACCCGCTCGGCCGCCATCACCTCCGGGCGCGCAAGGTGGGCGGTGGGCACCTCGTGCCCGGCAGCCAGCAAATGATCTACAATGGTGCCGTAGGCGGCCTCGTCGGCGCGGCCGCCGGTCAGGGAGCAGGAGAAGTAAATGTTCATGAGCGACCAACATACTCGCCCTGCCCGCGAAAGTCAACCGATCTTTGCTGCCGCCGGCGGCCGGGTAGCGCGGGCATCCCCATGCCCGCGCCGCCAGACCACTGCGCGCGCAATTGCCGCCGGCGGCCGGGTAGCGCGGGTATCCCCATG
>CAYZNA010000465.1:0-2937 GCA_964478665.1 uncultured Anaerolineales bacterium | reverse complement strand
ACCATGATGAGCAAGGTCACGGCCGCCACAATGATCTGGACGGGGCGGCCGCCGCGTGGAAGCCAGCGTGCCAAGTCGTTAGCCGAGGGGGGAGAGAAGATATAGGGGATGAGGGCCAGCAGGGTGAGCACCCCTACGGGAATCGCCACACCCATCCAAAAGGGATTCCCCCAGCGCAGCAGTTGCTGCACCCACAGGAAGAACCACGGCGCGCGCGCGTCAGAATGCACGGCGCTCAGGGAACCGGGGGAAAGCATGGGCGCCGAAAGCGGCGCCGGGAAAAGAGACGCTGCCGCGAGTAAAGCCACGGAGGCCAGGAGGGCGGCCAGGACCTCGCGCCGCACGAGCTCGAAGCGCGTGATGCGGCTGGGGTCCGGGCGCGTTTGGGGCGGGGCGACCGCGATGCCCCCGTCGCGCCGCACGCGGAAGAGGTGCCACACGCCGACGACGATCAAGGGCAGGGTCAGCGCAAAGATGTGCCAGGCGTAGAAGCGAATGAGCGCCGCGGGGCCAGGCTCATGGCCGCCGACGACCGCCTGATACAGCCCCGCGCCCGCCACCGGGATGGTCTTCAATAAGTTGGTGCCCGCCACCAGCGCCCACCGCACGCCTTCATCCCAACGCAACACGTAGCCGCTGAAGTCGAGCAAGAGGGTGAGCGCGAGCAGGCTCAACCCGAGCAGATAGTTGAAGCGGCGCGGCGGAGCGTAAGCGCCCGTGAAGACCACGCGCAAGAGATGCACGACCACGACCACCACCAGCGCCTGCGCCGCCCAATAGTGCAGGTTGCGCACCAGCCCGCCGTAGGGCACGAGGAAAGTGAGCGTCTGGATGGAAGTAGCCGCCTGTTCCGGGGTGGGGACGTAGAAGAACATCTCCAGCGCGCCGGTCACCAGCAGGACGAGTATGAGGAACACCGACAGACCCCCGGCCCCCAGCGTGTAACGCCAGCGGGCCTGCGGCGCGGGGATGGTGGGAGGATGGAGGTGGTGGAAGAAACTCTGCCGCCTGGCCGGGCGCAGCGGCGGAGGCGGAATTTCTGGATCGGGGTGGGGCAAGTGGGAGGAAGGAGTGACGACGGCGAATACGATCATCCTGAGCGACGCCAGCGCCAGTACAGCGGCGAGCACGGCCTGCCACAGGCGCTCATTGCCGCGCGGCACAGCGGGCCGGTGCACCTGAATGGCGGAGGCGTTGGCAGGGCCAAGCACCAATCCATTGGGGAGTGAGCCGTTCGACCTTAGGAGATAGGCCGTCAACTCCCAGGCCTCTTCGGAAGTGAGCAGGCGGGGTTTCCACCACGGCATAGTGACGACGAGGTAGTCGTGCAGTTCCTGGGCGGTGGTAAAGCGGGTCAACGTTCCGGGACCGATCACCGCGGGGATGGTGTGCGGCAGGTCAAATCCCTCCGGCGGGTGGTTGCTCGCGTGACATTTCGATTGCCAGCAGTTCTTGTCCACCGGGCCGGAGGCCTCGCGCCACTCTTCCGTCAGGCCCTGTCCCCGGTCGCCGTGACAAGCCATGCACATGAACCAGTAGAGCACGGCGCCCTTATCGGCCAGGGACGGGTTGGGAGGCATGATCGGTTTGGCCAGCCGGTCAAAGGTCGGCGCCTCGCCAGTCGGCATTTCGGTGGCTTGCGGCGCAGAGGAGGCCCAGGCTATAGGAGAGAGCGGCCGGCTCCCGAGGACAACCGCCACGGATAAACTGGCGGCGCATAAGCCGCGCGCGAATTTTCTTCTCATCTCGGACGAATGTGGCGGTTGGCAACCGGCGAGGGACATGGTCAATCCGATGACTAACTACCGACGACCCATCTCACAATCTCACATGATGGCTGTCACAACATGATGACCTTGTCCGCTCGCCACTGGGCTTCGAGGATATCGGCCATGCTGCCGACGATGCCGACCCGCACTTGCTCGCGCAGGTTGAAGTAGTCGAGGCAGGTGCTGCAAATGATCAGACGCACGTCTTTGGCCTCCAGCGCTCTCAATCGTTCCAGGACGGGCGAGCCTTCGGTCACCAGTTTGACGCCCTCGGTGTAAAAGCAGATGGCGGCGGGCAGCGCCTCGTTCTCGATCAGCAGGCGCAGGTAGGTATCCATGAGTTTGTGCTGGAGCGGCCTCTCGGCGTGGCCCATGCCCTCGTTGGTGATGAGCAGGACGACCGAGGGGCTTGTCGCTGATTCAGGCATTGACTATCTCCAAACGAGAATAAAGAGGACGGTGAAGATTGTGCTGACGATCAACTGGCGCACGCCGATGAGCGTGGGGCGCACGCCGACGGCGGGGCGCAAGGCCCCCCACACGGTCTCCGCCCACTGAACGGCATACGGGATGAATAATAGAGGCGGCAGAACGCCGGTCGCCGATAGCGCCGCCGCCGCAACCAGGTTGAAGGTGGTATACAACAGTGCGCGCCAGGCCATGCGCAGGCGGGTCGGCGCATCGGGCAGGCTGGAGAGCACACGTTGCTCCAACCGCAGATAAGCATAAACAATGGAAGCTGCCGATTGAAACCAGGTGAGGCCCCACAGCCACCAGCCGCGCGGGTCGGCGTAGCCCTGCGCGACCCACAGCGCCGCCGGGGCCCCCAAGGCCAGCACCCCGCTGGCGACCACTTCCACGCCCAGTTGGCGGCGTTCGGCGCGGCGGCTGATCAGATACAGGTGCCAGGCGAAGACGGGTAGGGCCGGTAAAGTCAGATAAAGCAGATAGCCGAAACCCTGTGCCATCAGACCGCCTGTCGCCAGCGATCCAACCAGGCCATAAGCGACTGACCAGAAGAGCGCGGCGGGCAGTTCGGCCTGGGAGCGGCGCCCACTCAAGGTCTTGACGGCGATGGTAACGGGCTGGCGCAGGAGGAAGGCGGCCAGCGCTGCAAGAATAAGGAAGGCGGAGGCAGGGGTCCAGCGGCCTCCCGCAAACAGCCCAA
>CAYZNA010000464.1:0-2945 GCA_964478665.1 uncultured Anaerolineales bacterium | reverse complement strand
TTCACGCACGTGCTGGTCGTCCTCGAAGAAGGCGCTAGCGCGACGTACGTTCACTAGGCGGCTTCGCCCACCGAAGCCGACGGCCAGGCCTTGCACGCCGGAACGGTGGGATTGCTGGTTGGTGACGGCGCACGGCTGACCTTCGTGGAACTGCAATCGTGGGGCCAGCACGTGTGGAACTTCACGCACGAGCGCTGCCGCATCGGGCGCGACGCCCAGATTGACTGGATCTTCGGCGCAGTGGGGAGCCGCCTGACCAAGAATTTCACCGAACTCGACCTCGACGGGCAGGGTTCCACCGGGCGCATGTCGGGTTTCTACTTCGCCGACGGCGATCAGCATCTCGACCACGACACGCAGCAGAACCACAACGCGGCGCACGCCACGAGCGATGTGCTGTTCAAGGGCGCCCTTAAAGACAGCAGACGCTCGGTGTGGCAGGGCATGATTTACGTGGCGCCCGGCGCGCAGAAGGCCGACGGCTATCAGGCCAACCGCAACCTCAACCTGAGCGGCCAGTCCCGCGCCGACTCCATCCCCGGCCTGGAGATTCTGGCCGACGACGTGCGCTGCACCCACGGCGCCACCGTCGGGCAACTGGAAGAGGAACCAGTCTTCTACCTGATGAGCCGCGGCCTGCCGCGCCGCGAGGCCGAGCGCATGCTGGTGGACGGTTTCTTCGACCCGATCATGCAGCGCATCCCGTTCGAGGGCGTGCGCGAGCGCTTCAAGGCGGCCATCATCGAGAAAATGGGATAGGGCAGCATGGAAGCATCTGACCCCCAAAACGCACCTTTCGACCCCGTACAGCGGCGCGCCGAGTTCCCGGTGCTTAACCGGGAGGTGCACCCCGGCCGGCGGCTGATCTACCTCGATTCTACCGCCACTTCCCAGAAGCCGGAGGTGGTGATCGAGGCCATGAACCAGTATTACCGCCGGCACAACGCCAACATCCACCGCGGCATCCACACGCTGGCGGAGGAATCAACCGCCGCCTACGAACAGGCCAGGGCGGACGTGGCGAAGTTCATCGGCGCGGCCTCGCCCGCCGAGGTGATTTTCACCCGCAACACTACCGAGTCTATCAATCTGGTGGCACACACCTGGGCGCGTGCCAACCTGCGGCCCGGCGATCTGATCGTGCTGACCGAGATGGAGCACCATTCCAACCTGGTGCCGTGGCAGATGCTGTCCGCCGAGCGCAGCCTGCGGCTGGAGTTCATCGAGGTCACCCCCGAAGGACTGCTGGACCTGAGCACCTACGCCGCGCTGCTGGAACAGGGTCCCCGGCTGGTGACCTTCGCCCACATGTCCAACGTGCTGGGCACGGTCAATCCGGCCTGCGAGATGATCGCCCAGGCCCACGCCGCCGGCGCGCTCACCCTGCTGGATGCCGCCCAATCGGTGCCCCACCTGCCGGTGGACGTGCAGGCGCTGGACGTGGATTTTCTGGCCTTCTCCGGGCACAAGATGTGCGGCCCGACCGGGATCGGTGTGCTCTACGGCAAGCAGAGGCTGCTGGCGGCCATGCCGCCCTTCCTCGGCGGCGGCGATATGATCAAGCGCGTGTACTTGCGCGAGTTCCGCGCCAACGACCTGCCACACAAGTTCGAGGCCGGCACGCCGGCCATTGCGGAGGGCATCGGGCTGGGGGCGGCGGTGAATTATCTGACCTCGGTCGGGCTGGCGCCGATCCATGCCCACGAGCAGGCCGTCACCGCCTACGCCATCGAACGACTGGAAGAGGTGCCGGGAGTGAAGATATTTGGCCCCGGCGCCGACAAGAAGGGTGGGGTGGTATCTTTTGAATTCGACGGAGTGCACCCGCACGACGTGGCCCAGGTGCTGGATGGCCAGGGCATTGCGGTGCGCGCCGGGCACCACTGCGCCATGCCGCTGCACGACAAGTTCGGCATCGTGGCCACCACCCGCGCCAGTTTTTACCTGTACAATACTGCAGATGAAGTTGACCGGTTGGTGGAAGGGCTATACAAAGTGAAGGAACTGTTTGGCTGAAATGGACGACCTTTACCGCGAAATCATCCTCGATCGCTACAAAAACCCGCTCATGCGGGGAACGCTGGACCCGCACGACCACACTTACGAAGACGACAACCCGCTGTGTGGCGACAGAATCCGCATTGACCTGCGCGTCGGCCCGGACGACGTGATCACCGAGGCGGCCTTCACCGGGCGCGGCTGCGCCATCTCGCTGGCCTCCGCCGATTTGCTATTGGAGTCAGTGGTAGGCAAGAGCCTCGCCCAGGTCCGGCAGCTCTCCAAAGAAGACGTGCTGGACCTGCTCGGCATTGAACTCGGGCCGGTGCGCCTGAAATGCGCGCTCCTTTCCCTCAAAGTCCTCAAAGCCGGCGTCTACGGCCTCGATGCCCTCAGCGAAGAACTCAAGCAAATCTGATACCACCCAACCCTCACTCTAACTCTAACCCTCACTCTAACTCTAACCCTCACTCTAACTCTAACCTCTAACTCTAACTCCACACCTCATGTTCAACTACATCCCCGTAGCTCCCGACCACCTCGACTTCATCCCGGTTGCCCGCGCCGCTGACATCCCCAACGGCGCGCGCCGGCTGTTTGAGATAGACGGCCTGCCGCTAGCCGTGTTCAACATCGCCGGCCAGTACTTCGCCATTGCCGACGTGTGCTCGCACGACGACGGCCCGGTGGCGGAGGGCGACCTCGACGGCCACGAAATCGAATGCCCGCGCCACCGGGCGCGCTTCGACGTGCGCTCGGGCAAAGTGCTCTCCCTGCCGGCCGCGGTGGACATCCCCGCCTATCCGGTGCGGGTGGAGGGCGACGAGATTCTGGTCGGCCTGCCGGCTGAGGAGTGAGAGCCTGGCAAAAAACTGGCCGGGCCTGCCTCACTCCCCGGCTTTCTGTTGTCATTGCCTGCCCGGCCTCGCCAGATGCGCCTCCATATA